>JAICLJ010000098.1 GCA_025927575.1 Bryobacteraceae bacterium
ATTCTCGAAATCGGCAATACTAACAGCCGCTACCGGTTCTCCATCGGAGCGCGGCGATTTATTAACGATTGGAACGCGCAGGGGCCGGCCCATCATTGCGCGATTGGAATCGGTCACATTGCAAGTAAGCTGGAGAAGCTCGCTCACTTACTCCAAATGGAGGCCGTTCGTGTCTGCTGAACGGCGAGGATTTTGCACACCGGAGGACGAATGATTCGAAACGCAAGCGTGCTTCTGTTCCTTTCGTTGGGGATTGCCGGAATTGGTTTGGCCCAAAAGGTGGACGTTCACTGGGATGACGCTACTCGAATGTTGCGCACGACCGCGACTCTGCAGGTTGTCGTGAATCCGCCGCTGCGCCGCGGATCGAAAATCCATGACCGTGTGTTTTCCGATCTCCGGACACTAGGAGCCGAGTATGTGCGCTATGTTCCTTGGCTGCCTTATCCGAGATTGGGCGTTGCGGAACTCGATCCTCCCACGAATGGCAAAACGTCCTGGGATTTTTCGCTCATCGATCCGATGACTGTCGATTTCCTGAACGCCACAAAGGGTCACAAGGTCATTTTGAACTTCAGCACCATACCGGCCTGGATGTTCAAAACGCCGAAGCCCGTTGCTTACCCCGACGATCCGAACCAGGCGGTCTGGGACTACACGCAGGGGACTGAACTGCGCGATCCGTCCATGCAAGAACTGGGCGGATACTTTGCCCGTTTGGTCAGTTGGTACGTCAACGGGGGGTTCACGGATGAATTAGGAAAACGCCAAGAATCCGGGCATCACTTCAACATCCCTTACTGGGAAGTATTCAACGAAGTTGATATTGAGCACCACATGACCCCTGAGCAGTACACAGCCCGCTACGATGCGGTTGTCTCGGCGATCAAGCGCGTTGCGCCGTCCATGAAATTTGTCGGGCTCGCTCTCGCTTTTCCGTCGGACGATCCCCACATGTTCGAGTATTTTCTCAATCCGCGAAATCATAAGCCCGGCATCCCGCTGGACATGATTTCCTACCACTTCTATGCGGTCCCTACGCCGGATCAATCGTTGGAGACACAGCAATACACGTTCTTCGATCAGGCGGACCGCTTCATCGCCACGACGCGTTACGTCGATGCGATTCGGCAGCGCCTTTCCCCCACGACGAAGACGACCGTCGACGAGATAGGGTCCATATCGGCTGACGATCTCTCGCAGGGAAAGCCCGGACATGTGACCAAGCCAATTCCTGCCTCGTATTGGAACCTGTCGGGCGCGACCTACGCTTATATCTTCGGCAATCTGGCGAGCCTCGGTATCGATGTGGCGGGCGAGTCGCAGCTCGTGGGCTATCCAACCCAGTTTCCAAGCGTCTCAATGGTCGACTGGAACACCGGGGCGCCGAACCCGCGTTATCGAGTGCTCGAACTTCTGAAAAATAACTTCTCTCCCGGCGATAAGTTGGTTGAGACTTCGAGCGGAAATCCGTATGTCTACGCCCTTGGTTTCATCACACGCGATGGCGACCACAAATTGCTTCTCGTGAATAAGCGAAATCGTGACTTCGATGTCAAACTGCCTGAACCCGCGGAGCAGGTGCAATTCGTCGATCAAACCACAAAAGCCAATCCACCTGAAACGCGGTCTTTGAAGGCCGCAACCTGTACGCTACACGGATTAGGCGTGGCGATCGTCACGTTAGAAAAAAAGTGACATATCGGATGAAAAAAGTCTTGAAACTGAGCCGGGAGCGTAAGCGACCCAGACAAATGAGGCGCTTCGCTTCGACCATTCGACCTTCCTATTGGGTCGCTTACGCTTCCCGGCTCAGTTCCGCATGTGCATCACTCCGTCCGCAGCGCATTCATCGGATCGATAGCTGCAGCGCGTTGAGCCGGAATGATGGTCGCTATTAGCGCGCAAAGAGCAAGCGAGAAAACCGCGAAGCTTAGCGCCACCGGGTCCCAACTGCGCACGTCATAAAGCTGCGACGCGATCAACCGTCCGGCCCCAATCGCCATCGGAATACCAATGGCGAGGCCAATCACGATTTGCAGGAAAGCTCCTCGAAGGACCAGGCGGACCACGTTCATCCGATCGGCGCCTAGCGCGATTCTGATGCCGATTTCACTCGTGCGGCGAGCCACCGTATATGCTGTCACGCCGTAAAGGCCAACAGCCGCCAGGATCAGCGCAATAATTCCGAATAATCCTGTAAGCCGAGCCACCGCCCGCTGTTGATCGAAGTTCATATCCACCTGTTGTTGCATGGTTTGGATATTGATGATCGTCAGGTTAGGGTCCACTTCGCTGAACGCTTTCCGCAATTGTAATTCCAGCTTGCCTAGATCTCCATGGGCAACGAGCACGGCGCCGCTGATGAAATGCGATCGCGTTTCGCCCGTTTGCATGGTTTCCAGCTTGTAATCGATATGTTGGGCTAGCGGAACAAAAAACATGGGTCTGACCGGCTTGTCGGGATCTGTGTACTTCGCGTCGCCGACAATCCCCACGATCTCGTAGCTCCCGGCATTTTCAAGAAGATCCATGCCGAAGTGCTTGCCGATCGGATCTTCATTTTTGAAAAATTTTCGCGCGAACGTTTCGTTGATCACTGCGATTGGCCGGGAATGCTCATTGTCCTGGTTAGTGATTCCTCGCCCGCGTACAAGGTGCTGTCCAACTGTCCCAAAATACCCGGGGCTCACACGATCCCAGGAAGCACCGGTATCTTCATCGAGACGAGGAGGGGGATGACCCTCAACCACGATGCCGTCGCCCCAATTATCGGTAAACGGCGTATAGAGCGCGAGACTCGCTCGTTCCACGCCAGGCACACGCAGCAGCCGTTCCTGAAGCGCTCGATAAAGGGAATTCAAATGCTCCGGCGAATAGGTGGCCAGCGGTTGATTCATCTGGACGGTGACACGATTATTTAATGCGAATCCGAAGTTCTGGTGTTCGAGGTTATTCAGACTCCGCGTCAACATGCCCGCTCCCGCCAGCAAGACAACGGAAATGGTGGCTTGAAAAATCGATAGGGCCTTTTGGGGAAGCGAGGAACTATCGCGCGTGCTGCGATTCGCGCCGCGTAGCGCTTCAACGGGATCGGTATGGGAAGCAAACCAGGCGGGCGCCGTGCCGAAGAGTACGCCTGTCAAAAGCGATAACCCAAACGCAAAAGCAAGCACCGGCAGCGAAGGTGACGCACTGATAGGAACGAAGTGTGCGCTGTGAAACGCAAGGGCAAGGACAACCTGCACGCCCATGTAGGCGACGGCAACACCTGCCGCTCCGCCAAGCACCGATAGCAATATGCTCTCGGTCAGCGACTGCCGGATGAGGCGCGCGCGCGAAGCCCCCAGCGCCAGGCGAACCGATGTATTCGAGCGGCGCGCCATGCCACGCGCCAGCAGCAGATTTGCAATGTTGGCGCAGGCAATCAGCAGGACGAGGCCGCAGACGGTGAGCAAGATGCGAAGGCTGCTGGCATAATTCTCTTTCATCGTGGTCACTCCGCTACCGGCCGAAACAACATTGATGTGCTGCTTAGGAAGCGCGTGCTTGATCTGTGGCATGTACTCGGCGGGCAGCCCGCTCTCGCCCGAAAGCCATCGGCGCAAAACGCCAGTGAAGCGGGCGGGTAGACCAGCCACGCTTGCTCCCGGCCGTAGCCGCCCGATTGCTCGAAGCCAGTTCGTCGACGTATAGTGCAGAAGGGAATTTTTGCCTCGCACCAGAGGTTCCTGCTGCAGTGGAAGCCAGATCTCGGGCGGATCGCTGCGTAATGTCTCGCCGAAAAAGCCAGGCGGCGAAATTCCGATAATCGTGAAGGGATGTCCCTCGATCACGAAACTCGATCCGACAACTGCGGGATTGCCTCGATAGGACTGTTGCCATGCACGGTAGCTGAGCATCGCCACGGGAGCGGCCGAAGACCGGTCGTCGGCGGGAGTAATCGGGCGCCCCGCAAACGCCGGGATGCCGAACATGTTGAAATAATTTCCCGTGATGAACTCGCCGTGTAGCGGCTTCGCCGGAGTATCGGTTGAGCCATAACGCACGCTGAACTGCGGCGCAATCGCCTGAAAGGCCGCCACGTCCTCGAATTCAGGCGCAGCCGCTTTCAGTCGCTGATAAAGGGCGAAGGAAAACAGGCTCCAGTTGTCCTGCAGGCCGCCTTCGACGCAGCATTCGCTGCCTGTGCCGATCCGATACAGGCTGGATGGATCTACCACCGGAAGTGAGCGCAGCATCACGGCGTTGACCAGCGAAAAAATCGCGGTGGTCGCCCCGATCCCAAGCGCCAGTGTGAGCAGCGCGGTCAACGTAAATACAGGCGACCGGCGAAATTGCCGAACCGCGTAGCGGAGATCCTGAAGAAGGGTGTACATAAGAGCGCTTCTTTCACTACGAGCACGTTGCCCGCCTTGTTCCGCGGTCGTGCGGCTTCGGAAAACCGCTCTAACGTTTTCTGTAATTTACTGAGCCGCGACCGCGAGAGGGGTGGTTTTCAACATGCAAATCGAAGCACTTGACGCTGGGGTAGGGTAACCAAAGCGTCCGAATTCGGACAACCGCGTTCGGTTCCGGGCAGTTGCGGCTGTGCTCAACAGTATAATGATCGGGACCCGCTGGTTAGATCTCTCAACAAAGAGAGCCGGTTCGGATTGAAATTGCAGGGAAGAGTTGAAACAATGTTTCGCGCCGGAAGGGCCTCAGAAAGGGCTTCCATTCCGGAATGGTTTTAAAAGGACACTACATGACCTTGGTAAAGCGATCTGCCGTGTTGATTGCTTCGTTGGCATTCGCATCTGCGCTGCCGCTGGCCGCCCAAATTGGGATGTTCAGCACTGAGCAGCGTATTGACATCACGCGCGCCTGGAAGGGCGAACGGTTCCCGGACGGACGGCCGAAGGTTCCGGATTCCGTGCTGGAACGTTTGAAAGACGTTACCGCCGAAGAGGCCTGGGGCACCCTCCGCGGAGCCGGCTATCGTTTTCAATTCGAATCCGGTTGGAAGGAATTGAATGGCGGCCAACGCCTTGTCGGGCGCGCCGTTACGTGCGTCTTCATGCCGTTTCGTCCAGACATGAACGCGGTTATCAACGACCATGCCAAGCGGGAAGGACGCGAAGGACGCGGGCAGAATTCGTGGGTGATCGACACGCTCACGAAGGGTGACGTAATGGTGGTGGATCTGTTCGGAAAAATCAATGATGGCACTATCATTGGCGATAACCTCGGCACATCGATCATGACGAAAACCGGAACTGGCCTGGTTGTGAATGGGGCCGTTCGCGATCCTTCGGGTTTGTCGGAGATCAAAGGTTTTCATGTCTTCACGCGCGGTTTCGACCCGTCGGCGATCGCCGGCGTCACCTTGATGGGAATCAACACTCCTATTCGGATTGGCCAGGCAATGGTGCTGCCAGGCGATATCGTTCTGAGCGATCGCGACGGAATTACGTTCATTCCCGCCCAACTTGCTGAGAAAGTCGCCGATGATGCCGAGATGACACATTACCGGGACGATTGGGGCCACGAGATGCTTCGCGAAGGGAAGTACGCGCCGGGGCAGATAGATGCACAGTGGACTCCGGCCATGATCGACGAGTTCAACCAGTTTCTCGCCAGCAAGGGTTCGAAACTGCGCATGAAATCAAAGCAGCAGTAACGATCAAGCGGAACGCTTGAGCTGAGCGGGCGTTATGAGAGGCTGCCCCGCCCTGGTGGCGCGCGCTTTAGCGTGCTGGCGGGCAGTTCACTGCCCGCTTTCCACAAAACTGGAATTCGCCTCAGTACGAATCACCAGATGAATTGCTTCGCTTCATCGCGGCGCTGGTAGCTGTCAAGAACGTGCACCACTCGAAGCTTTTTCAGTTTCGACGGTGATAGCTGGCCCAGCGGAATGTAGGCGATTTGCCGGTTCACCCGCGCTGCTAATTTGCGAAACATACTACGCGGCGGTTTCGCCGCGACGTAAACAACGTAGCGGTCCACCGAATAATCCAGCGCCGCCATCAGCAGGCGCTCGGCTTTCGTTTCCGCCATCTCGTAATCGGGATCTTGCCAGACGTCGAACAGACGCCGCGGCGGCAGCGTCATCATCAGGCCGCCATATTCTGCGCGGCCAATGCCCGGTCCCACGATGTGCTCGAACGGATGTGTCGAATAGAACGCCATGTCGGATTCGTTCTGATGTTCGCCAAGCCAGGTTGTGAGATAGGTATATCGGTCCTGCCGGTCCTCATCGAAAATAACCACGACCGCCCCGACCTCGCCTGAGTATTTGGCAAGCTGGCGAACGTAAATCTTCCCCTCGTACCATCTCCGGATCGTTTCGCGGAGATCGATGCCGTCATGCAGAGAGGCGACGAACTCTTCCGTGTGCGATCGTTCTTCGGAGAGCATCGTCTTCGCGTATTGCTTGAGAAAGCGTCCGTAGTTTTCGATGACAATATCTTCAGGAGGATACGAGCAGATCGACGCCCCGTCCGTTTTGCTGGCCCACTCTCCTTTGAATTTCTCGCGCTTACGGCTGTTGAACTTGGCCGGGCGCATCATCTGTTTCATGCGCGGTAGCCGCCGCCGGATACGCAGACGGCGCGTGTTGATCCATACTTCTTCGCCGGAAAGTTTGAGCGTTTCAAGCGGTGGGTCTTCCGTCTGCTGCACGCCATAGCGATTGGCCATCTGCCACACTTCGTAGGCGAAATTATCATCCACCAGTGATCGCGCGCCGAGCGCCAGGTCGTAAACGCTGGGCACCAGGTGGCCTTCGAGCATAGCCAGATTGCGAGTAAATTTGGCGAGCCCGCGCCGCTGCCACGAACTGATGCTGTCGCCGGTGTTGATGCTGTACTCTTTCTCCGCATCCTTCAGAAGCGCGAGTTGCCAGGCGGGACGGTCCAATTGAAATTCCGCGAGATCCCGATCGCGCGCACCTTCATACCGCTCTTGATAATACGGAGCGTCTGAAGTTACTTCGGCAAGGCAGTCCGGATGAAGGTTGAAGAGTTCCGCATCGCCGAATAGATGGATGCGCGGCGCCGGAGGCTCGTCCTGCGGCATTTCCATCGCGTCCAGCAGTGGATCGAGCAGGTTCAGCGATACCACCACGAGCACATTGGCCGCCGGATCGGCGCCTTGGAGCTTCCATGCCATCGCGTTCGCATGGGTTTCCAGCGCGGCAGTGCGTTGAGCCGGATGAACGCGATAGGCTTCCACGTAGCGTTCCATGCCGATGAACTCGACCGAATACGGCTCAGGGTATGTATCGGGAAGATGCGGTTTATCGTGCGTTGCGGGCTCGAGAAATAGCACTTCGGATTCGATTTCCTCCGCGCTTCGAACCGCTTCGACAAACGCATCCGCGGGTTCAACGGGAATGTAGGTGGCCTGTTCCTGGTCCTCGCGCTCTGGAATCACGACTACCGACATCTGCGGTAGGCGAGCCACGGCTCTCTCGTAGGCACATTCGAGCGAGGCCGGCAATTCCACGGCGATGACACTGGGCCGGTGCGCCAGAATGTACCTGCGTACGCGCCAGGCGAATTCGACCCGGCCCGGAACAACCGGTAAATACGTGATGCGGCCGCGTACGAGCGCGCCCGCCTCAATCGGGTCTTGTCGAAGCGCAGGCATGGGTGATCCTAGCCCGAATATCGCATACTGAGTTGGGCATCTGACGGCGAACTAAAAATCCAGGTGGCGCGCGTTAGCGCAATGTCGTTTAGTTTTGGTTTTTTGTGGGGCAGACCCATGGTCTGCGCGCGGCCCTCGGCCGCGCTCTTCGAATGTTGCTGAAGTCTCGGAGATCCAGCCGAGGACCTACCTCCCATAAAATATCCGGGCTGCCAGGTG
Source organism: Bryobacteraceae bacterium (assembly GCA_025927575.1). Lineage (GTDB taxonomy): Bacteria > Acidobacteriota > Terriglobia > Bryobacterales > Bryobacteraceae > KBS-96. The sequence continues at coordinate 7,852 of JAICLJ010000098.1, forward strand.
GCGCGCGCTTTGCAGGCCGCTGAAAAAGTCCTCTTTGCACCCAAAACGTACTCGCAAGCTGTTGATTCTGTGTGCGCGAAATTTGAAAAATCGACTTTTTCAGCAGCCTGTTTTAGCGTGCTTCAGTGAACTTCAGTTCACCGCCCTTTGCCAGTCCGGCAGCCTACCGGATAGAACGCTTCCCAAAAAGCATCAGTCTCAGCACAAGTAGCATCCCGCCCATCGCCTTCCCCTCTATCGCACGATCAGCACGCCCTTCATGTTCGGGTGGAATGTGCAGGTGTAGGCGAAAGTTCCCCTCTTCTTCACCACAAGCTTCCATGAGCGTCCTCGCCTGATCGTGCCGGAATCGAAAGCCTTGTTCACCGCGGTCACCGTGTGAGAAACGATGTCTTCGTTTTTCCATTCCACTGTGTCTCCGACCTCCACTGTCAGGGTTGGCACTTGATATTTCATATCCTTGATCGTCACGATATGCAGTTTCCGGCTTGAAACGGTCGCGGCTCTCACAGGTCGCGCCGCAGCCGCTTGTCCTTCAGTCGAAAGCACTAAAGCAGGTAAACATACTGCCAGCATGAAACCTATCGAAACGAGCAAGTGCTTGGACGAAAACCAGCCAGACATTTTTCTATCTCGGATCAGTAGCAACTTTCGGCTTACAGGGACGCCTGGATCTGTTTGGCATGCTCCAGATGACCCTCAAAAAGCGGGACCGCGCCGGTCAATGCCGATTTCAACTCCGCGTTCTTTGCGTTAGGAATCAGCGCCTTGTTTAAGGCATCGATAACAGCCTGGTGATACGCAACCTCGTTGTCAATGTATGCTTTGTCGAATGCTTTCCCTTTATCGGCTTGCAGTTTTTTGGTGGTCTCCTCCGCTTGTGTCTTCAACGACTTGCTCGTATCACTTTTTTCGGGCGTCACGTTGAGCTTGGCCGCCAGATTGGCCACTGACTTCAACACCGCGGAGTGATCGTTGATCATTCCCTGGGCAAAACCGCGGACCTGTTTGTCCTCGGACTTCTTCAGTGCAATTTTGGCGTAGCCGATGTCAATCTTATTCGCGGCCTCTACGATCTCCACGATTTGTGGATCTGTAGGGGGTGTCGCTTGTGCTTGAGCTGGTGTGCTCAGGCTTGCAATAGCGGTTATCGCGGTGATAATCGTTGCCGCGAGCAGGCGGTCCCACTCAGGGCACAGTACTTTTTGTAGCTTCATTATTAGAGCCTTCCTCTATTGAGTCAAGTTCGAGAAGAACTCGATGTCTAACTAACAGAGCTGAGAAAAGCATATTAGTTGCAAGTTTGTTTGTCGTTGATTCAATGTGTTGTGACCATAGTCGCGTGTGATCGCGATATAATGAGAGTAAAAGACGCACAACAATATCACGTGGCAGGCGGCTGTAGGTTATTCAATCGCCCTGGTTGGTATGTTCGAAAGCTAGAGTACTGACCTAAAGGAAATGTGAGCAGTGATGAAATAACGATTGACTATCAGACAGTTGCGCCGGACGGATTTTGGGGCGCTTGTAAAGTTAGAGCGGTATACGAGAGCGAGTGGCCGGGCGCCTTCGCTTCTGGAATTAGTCAAGTGGCGAGCGTCGCAAATCAACAGGTGCATACTGCATTGACATGCATACCAAAGACGCACGCCATCGGGGGGAATCGGAGCAACGCTTCTATTCGGTTTCTGTTTGGCGCGGGACGCCTTTCTTCAGCGAGCGTGAGCGTGCGGCGCTGGCATGGGCCGAAGCGATCACACAAGTCAGGCGCAATCAGTTTTCGGATGGGGTTTACCAGATCGCCCGCGAGTAGTTTGGAAAAAAGGAGTTGGTCGACCTGACCTTGCCTTTGATTGCGATTAACGGTTGGAATAGATTAGCGATTGGGTTCCGAATGGTTCCCGGCACGTATCAACCACAGGGCCAGGCGGTATCGAAACTGCCAGGTAGAACGACCGATACGAAACTCACATTGTGCGAGCTGCTTGAACTCAGATATTGATTGTGAAAAGCAGTTCCTTCACTTACTGACGAGAGGGAGATCCGTCTCCGAATTTCCTAAATTTCCTAGGTAATCGCGTCAACTACTTTGCGGTTCCGGGAATTCCGGTCGGGACATCCAGCCGCAGCTCTCTCGGAAGGCGGTTCCGCATATCGCCGAGATTATTGTTCGGCTGTCGGAGGCACTTGTTGAGATCGACGGTAGCGACTGCCGCCGATCCTCGCTCTCGGGCTACAGCGAGCCACTCACCACTAGGATTCATGATATAGGTCGGATGATCATAACCGGAGGCCACAAGGTACACCTGATTTTCGATCGCCCGCGCCTTGGCGAGGATCTGGTCCCCACCCCAGATTGGCATCGCGACGATCTCCGCGCCCCCAGCCGTCAGGCCCCGAGCCGCGTCGGCATATGCGACGTCATAACACGTCATAATGCCGAGCCTTCCAAAGTCGGTTTGAAAAACGGGATAGTCGTTGCCCGGAGTCAATTGCTCCATTTCCTCGCGGGGCAAATACACCTTGCGATACTTTCCGGCAAGATTGCCATGGCGGTCCAGAAGCACGGCAGTGTTGTAGACAACGTGACCTTCGCGCTCATACAGGCCGGCAACCACATAAGTCTTATGCTTTCGAGCGAATTCACCCAGCCGTTTTGTGGTTGGGCCTGGAACGGGTTCGGCAACGTCGGCGTAGCGCTTGCCCGTGCCGACTACCGTGATCCCTTCGGGCAGAACGACGAGATCCGCATTGGGAGGAACCACGCGTTCGGCGGTTTCCATGAATTGCTCCACACTCTTCTCTGAAGACCCCGTTGACTCGGGACGCAGGTTCACCGACGCGATGGTGACCAGGCGCGGCGCCGGCGTGGGCACGCGCTCAAAGCGGATGTCGTCCCACCAGACCGAGCCTTGCGGAGCGTGGGCAAGAAACAATTGGACCGCGACGGCGGCGGAGTCCTCCGGCGCCTGGGTCTGAAGCGTCACGATCTTCCACTCGCCCTCCCGCGCGGAACGATATGCGTAATCGACTTCGCCGGCACGTTCTCCGTTCGCCTTACGCCAATCGAGGCGAGGCTGAATTTGCCAATTCTCACTGGTGACTCCAGTCGAACGGTAATGCACAGTTAGCCGGTACCAGGCTCCTCCTTCGACGCCGCGCAATACACGCTGCCACCCACCGTAGGAGCCAATATTTCCATCTCCCGAAACTGCCAGAGAGCCGGGTTGACCCAACGAGACTAAACCCTCCACCCATGTTCGTGGCATGGTTTCGGCCCGATCGCTCCACGCCGTCCAACCGGAAGCGTCGGCGCTGAAGCCAGACTGCTGGAATCGGAGGGCTTCTCCAGCGGGCAGCTCCGCCGCAAGAAGCAACAAGAGAATTATGGTACGGATCATAAATCAATCAATCCAATCTAAAGGATCTCAGTTTCATGGTCGCTTTGTAATCCGGTGACCCCATAACATGCGCGCTGAATATTCGTCGAAGAAATTCGGGGGCCAACTTCGGGGCAACTTCGCACCTTCGGGAACGGAGAGGTATGGTGCGAAGTGGATTATTGAGAGATGGCGAGTACGGATTTGACGCGAGTTTGCTGGCCTGGGCGTGGCGCCAATGGGCGGCCGAGGTCTTGTTCAAGACATGCCACAAACTCGGCGCTGTCCCGGCCATCCAGTAAACGTTCCACGCTGTAGGGGCGCGAATAGCGCGTGGAAATCTGGCCATTTATTAGAAAATAGCGCAGGAGGCCGATTTCTCTCTTCGTACCATATCTCTCCGTCCCCGAGGTTCCCGAAGCTTCTCCTCGGCAGAGCGCTGCTGCCGTCTCAACCCTTTCACCGGTACCGGGACGCTGGCGTTTCCATTCTCGTGCATGCTGATTCCTCCTCGGCGCACCTACTACCGCACCTCTGAGCGAGCATGCCTCATCTTCCACTCTCAATGCCAGACGGTCGACACCGAACGCTCACTTACCGTGCTACATATTCCGTTTTCTCAAGTGACCCCATTAGTCTTGAGCGGCTAAGATTGGACCGCTCAGCACTACTCAACCGTGAAGTACCTTCAGGCAACATGCTGCGCGATGTCATGTACAGACGAGAGTACAGTCGCGTTGTATCGGGTCGCAACGCCAGACACCTTGCATAACTGCACCCACAACTTCTCTGTCACTACGACGTCGCAGTACGGAATCGCCGCTGTCAAGGCCCCGATATCGTAAACGTCGTTACCTTCCAACTCGCGAGTCCACTGCTTTTCAACTTGCACCGCGAGACACCGCTCAACGTCCCAGCAAGGAACCATGTCTAGAATCGAGGCTTTCTTTTCGTCCGCCAACGCCTGAAAGTCTTCAAAAGTCTTCCCTATCCGCGCAAGAGCTGCGACGATCTTGTCTAGGCTTTCGATGAGCAGCTGAGCGGAATACACACGAAAACGCATGTCGGCAGACTCACGACGGGTGAGCGCGCGACGGGTTGAGATACGATCCATCAGCTCCCTATTGGACACCGTCATGCGCTCGATGGCGTCTCTTCGAACACCCTCATCATTGAACGCAACATAACTTACTAAGGAGTCGATTGACCCCGCGTAGGATGAAATTCTATCGAGGCGCTCCGAAGAAATGGACATTAGCGACGACAAATATGGGATCTCGCCGAACGCCCAAAGCATATTTTGGGCGAAAGGATCGAAGTGCGGCTGAAGCCCGCCATTCTCTGCCGGAAGGAGCGTCGTGAGCGCGGCCTCAAGCTCATGGGATAATCTCGCCTGTCGGCTGGCAATAAACCAACCGGCACTGAACATCGCGAATACAGAAGCTAAGTGCAGACGTTGTTCCCTATCCCCTACCCTATACACCTCCATTATGTGCGTTTCGCTTATCGGACAACGCACTCTGCCCGCTTCAACCGCACGTTTCAAAGTTTCCGCGTTCTCGCGATCGGCTATCTTCGCATCCGGACGGTATAGTGCCTTCGCCAAATCGATCCACTTGTTTTGATCGAGGTAGACAGTGAGCACGGTCCTCACACCTGCGCCTTCAGCGCGCCCAACAGGAATCCAGCAATAATCCCCATGAGTTGAATGGCCGCCCGAGCATCGCTTTCCGATACAGTTGACAGCCACGGGCGTCCGTGTCCCGTGCCCTGCTTGTTCCGTAAAGCGTTCACGGCACACCCAGCTTCATACATCGCACGCTGCAGCCGACACTGTGGTGGTTCGCCTGGAGTTGCCGGCGTTAGAGGGGTCGCCATGCCTACAGCAACGAACGCTTGGCCCAGGAGCGTCGGGAAATTGGCTTGCTGCGGATACTGTCCGAATCGCGTCGAAATAACGTGAGCCGCGGTTGCTTCAAGGAGATCTTTGCCAACTCCAACAAGAAGCGCTGCATCTTCACTTCCGCGCCGTGCCCGGCGAACGTATGCTTCCAACGCGTCACTTAGCGGAGCGCCGTCAAGCGTGTCGAGGCTGGTGGGATGAAGTTCGCCTTCTGTGGACAGTTCAAAGCCCTCACCGCGAAAAGCCTCAATTGCATCGGCAATGGCATCTTCACCGACGTAGTTTGGTGAGCCCTTCCGGAAGCCACCCTTACCACGGAGCATCGAAATTAGGGCGGCAACGAACACCTCGGCATTGTCAGGAGCATTTTCAAGCGCCCAGCTTAGGGTCCCGCGGACTCGTTTAGCTTTCCCCACCGTCTGTCCCTGCGACTTCGGGTCACCGGTGGTCAGAAATGAACGAATGATCTGGAATTCTATGTCGGAATGGCTTGGTTCACGAGTTCCCGTCTGAGCGTCATCGACCAAGCGCGACACCGCAATAATGATCGCGTCGTTCACCGGAGCGCGAGGGCGGCCGTCTTTACTGTTCATTGTTCAATCCGGACCCGGTCGGGTTGAGCACCTCGTTGAGAACGGCGTCGAGCGAGCGCCGGCTTTCAGTCCGCCCCGTTGTGAGCTGGCTTTCCAACCGCTCGCATAGAGCCATCAGCCTATCACCTGTGGCAACGATACGGTGCTGTTCGGCGAGTGGAGCGATAGGGACGGCCAGCGCGCTTAACTCTGTTGCATTCACGTTCTTCAAACCAACGGTTGTTCGAATTGGACGTTCTATTTGATTCCTGACGTGAGTACTATTAAGGGCAAGGAGCAGATAGCGAGTGTCTAGATGTGCGACGCTTGTCCTAACCCGCACAAGGTAACCGGCATAGCAATAGCCATCGGACTCGGGTTCAACAACGGCAGGTCGGCCAACCAGATCGAGGCTGCCATTTGAACGAACCATTAAAACGTCCCCTAGTCGCGGCCGGAGATCGTCAGCGTCGCGTTTTGACAGAGGTCCAAACTTCAAATCCTGCCTATTGATTCGACCGTTATCGAGGTTTAGAATGAGGAGGACTGGCTCTCCCATAGGCTCATAGGTGCACTTCACCGGGCAACTTCGGGGACGGAGAGGTATGGTACGAAGTGGACTATTGAGAGATGGCGAGTACGGATTAGACGCGAGTTTGCTGGCTTGGGCGTGGCGCCAATGGGCGGCCGAGGTCTTGTTCAAGACGTGCCACAAACTCGGCGCTGTCCCGGCTGTAGGGGCACGAATAGCGCATGGAAATCTGGCCATTTATTAGAAAATAGCGCACGACGCCGATTTCTCTCTTCGTACCATATCTCTCCGTCCCCGAGGTTCCCCCCAAAGATCTCAGTTTCATGGTCGCTTTGTAATCCGGTGACCCCACAACGTGCGCGCTGAATATTGGGCCTGTCCGCGAAAATCCAAATCCCAAAATCCACGCCACCGTTGGTCTCATGGTTGGCGAGTGTGTTTGTGTTAGATTTTCGAAATGCTTTAGCCTATGAATGGCACAGGTGCGCGTTCATATATCCTCCGCCAGGAATTTGAAATGAACTTGCAAAATCGCTTGGTGAGCACAGTAGCCGTTGCCGTGAGGTCGGGGGCGAGATGCCGAAGTTCGCCAAGGAAATGTCACGAAAAAACCGTGCTGCTGCTGTTGGCCGCGAGTCTTGCGTGGACCGGTCAAGCGAGTGACGATGAGCACGCGATTGATGCCCGAACATCCGTGATAACTGTCCGGGTGTACAAGGCCGGTCTCTTTTCAGCCTTGGGGCACGATCACGAGATTGTCGCTCCGATCGGCAGCGGCACGGTGAATACTGCCGCCCGCAAGGTGGAATTGCACATCAATGCTAATTCGTTGCGCGTGCGCGATCCAGAAGCCTCCGAGAAAGATCGTAACGAAATCCAGAAAACAATGCTAAGTCCAGAGGTCCTTGATGTAGAGCACTACCCGGAGATCCTGTTTCGATCCACCCGCGCCGAACCGACCGGCACCGACTCCTGGAGAGTGCATGGAAACTTGACACTGCACGGGCAAACCCGTCCGGTGATTGTGGAAGTGAGAAACAAGGGCGGCCACTATACGGGAGCCTCACGCTTCAAACAGACGACTTTCGGCATCAAGCCCATCAAGGTTGCGGGCGGTACAGTGCGCGTCAAGGATGAAATCCGGATCGAGTTCGATATTCAGCTGCCGCGGTGAAGATTCGCGTACTGCGGGCCAGGCGGTCAAGCAATACCGGCTTCATCGCATCATGGCGACCGAGCACAACCTGTTCGCCATCGGCCTCACCGAAAACTCCGACCTCTGGGACGTCAACCATCCCGAAGCGCAAACGGCATTTGTCCTCGCCGAAACTTTGCGCCGTTCGAAAGACCCACTGCTCACGCTCTCCATCTATGAACAGCGCCTGATGCGCCAATAGGAGAAGGTGCTTAAGATGCTGCGCGAAGTCCAGGCGGAGCGCAAAGCGCAGGAAGCGCGCGAGCAGGAAGCAATCTACGAAGTCGGAATGTGTCATCTCGTCGCCGGCAAGGAGTTCTCGCCGGCCGAGTTTGGGTTCGTTTGTTCAAGTGCGGAAGCCGAGACGCTCGTCAAGCGCAAATGGACGCTCGAACGCGCCAACAATGCCCATACCTGGAACTTCGATCGCGAATCCTGCGGGCCGGCTCTCGCCTTTTCCGCGTAAATTCCTCTACGGCTCTGGAAAAGAGGAATTCAAGAAAGTTAAACTCGCTATGAATTGGTGGGCGGCGGGCGGACCGGCGGTCGATCTGCGCTCACGGTGCTCCGTGAAGCGAGTGCAAGACACCTCCGAATTTCGCTATACGATGAATTGACTTGAAAACCTATACTTCCTTTCTCCTTCTGGCGTTGTGTTCACTCGCTTGTTGCACAGCCGCCCAGGGCGTTCGGACGCTGGTGGGGGCGCTCCAATAGGTGGCATTCCACCACTTTCCGAAACAATGGCCCAGTACACTGAATCAAACTCGTATGAGTACAGCAGTGGTGAACGCGAAAGCTAGCGGCACATTGACGATAGGCGATCTAACGGTGAACCGCCTTGGATTTGGCGCTATGCGCATAACCGGCGCAGGCATTTGGGGTGAGCCGAAGAATCCTGATGAAGCTCGCAAGGTGCTTCGCCGGGCGATCGAACTCGGTGTGAATTTTATCGATACCGCAGACTCGTACGGACCCGAAGTGAGTGAGCGACTCATCGCCGAAGCGCTTCATCCGTACCCCAAAGATCTCGTGATCGCAACTAAAGGTGGTTTCACCCGCCAAGGTCCAAATGCCTGGGTTCCGGTCGGGCGTGCCGAGTACCTGACTCAATGCGTGGAGATGAGCCTTCGCCGATTGCGGGTGGAACGAATCGACTTGTATCAGCTTCATCGAATCGATCCCAAAGTGCCTCTGGAAGAATCGCTGGGAGCTTTGAAAAAGCTACGCGACGCGGGCAAAATTCGCCATATCGGGCTATCGGAAGTGAAGCCCGAAGAAATCGAGCAAGCGAACAAAACTGCGCGCGTCGCCAGTGTGCAGAACCAGTACAACCTTAGCCATCGTGAGCACGAGGAGACGCTGAACTACTGCGAGCAGCACGGGCTTGCATTCATACCGTGGTATCCGGTCGCGGCGGGAAAGCTGGCGAAACCCGACGGGCCGCTTGCCGGGATCGCAAAACTGCATGGTGTTTCCATCGTGCAAATTTCGATCGCTTGGCTGCTGCACCGCTCAAAGGTGATCCTCCCTATCCCGGGCACTTCGTCCGTCGCCCATCTTGAGGAAAATGTTGCGTGTGCCGGTGTTGAATTGAGCGACTCAGAGTGGAGCGAGATTGAGGCAAAAGCAAAAGCGACGTCGTGAATTGTCGGAACAGCTTCCAAGTTCTTGAACCACGCTTCACTCTTCACGCATGAGTTTGGAGGGATCCACGCCAAGCGCTCGCCGCGCTGGAATGGCGGATGCTGCAATGCCCAGCAGTGCCATCGTTAGTACTGCGCCCCCCAGGACCACGGGATCTCGCGGATTCGCCTGATACACAATCTGTCCCAGCAACCGGCTGGCGAAGACACCAGAAAGCAGCCCCATTACCGATCCCACTCCAAGCAGCACGATGGGGCGTCCGACCGCTGCGCTCATCACGTGCGCTCGCCCCGCGCCCAACGCCATTCTGATACCCAGTTCCTTCATGCGCCGGCTTACGCTGTATGCGGCCATCCCAAAGATGCCCGTCACCGCCAGCATGGCCGCCAACAGGCCCATGACACCCAGCGCCACTGTCGCCGCGCGCGCCGGGAACAGCTCCGATTGGATCGCGTCAGACCAGCTCTGCACCGTGATTGGCACATTCGGCTCGATGCCGCTCAGAGTGCGTTCGAGCGCCGCCGCCATCTCGTTCGCCGGCCGCAGCGACCGCGCCACGAAAATCATTTCGCCCTGCTCGCTTTGCGACAACGGGAGATACACCACGGGCTGCGGCGATTCTTGCATGTCGTGGTACTTGCCGTCCTCTGCCAGGCCCACCACTTCAGTCAGGTGGCCTCTCAAAATGAAATGCTGTCCGATCGGAGGTAAGTTGTCCCACATCTTACGCGCGAAGATTTGGTTCACGATCGCCACATAGGGTGTCTTTGCGGTGTCGTGCCATGAGACATCCCGCCCGCTGAGTAGGTGAGTGCCGGCAGCTTCCAGGTATCCCGGCGACATCGTGAACACGTATGGCGCCAGCACAGAATTGTTCAGCTTGAACTCCGTCGTCCCTGGCCGGAAGATCGGAATTCCACGCATCCCACCGGTGAAGGGCGTTCGGCTCACCGTACCCGCTGCTGTAACGCCGGGGATGCTCCGTATCGCCTCAATCATCGTCTCCTTTTTCTCGACCGTCACATCACCTGTCCGATCCAGGTCCACATCCGCCAGCATTGCGCCCTGCGGCTGAAAGCCCAGCGGGGCATCCAGTGCGCGAACCATGCTGCGTACCGCCACGAACGAAGCGGTCACCAGCAGCGTGCAGATTGCAATTTGTGCGCCCAACAACAGGTCACGCAGAGCAAAACGGCGCAGGCGCATTGACTCCGCGGGCCCGCTCTTCATCATCTGCAACGGACTGCTCCGGCATGCCTGCCATGCCGGAACCATCCCAAACAGCAGTGCGCTTCCCAGCGTCAATGCCAAACCGGCGAGATAAACACGCGCATCCACGGTTACCGTCAATTTGCCAAGGAACGGTTCGCTCCGGTTCAGCACGCTCAGCAGGAGTTTTGCCATCACCAGCCCCGCTGCTCCGCCCATTAGGGATACCATCATCGCCTCGGTCAGCAATTGCCTCATGAGCCGCCACCGGCTCGATCCAAGGGCAACACGGACCGCCAGTTCCCGGCTGCGATCCGACGCCCGCGCCGCAAACAGAGTCGCCAGGTTCGCGCAGGCCGCTGCCAGCACCAGCAGCGCCAGCACAGTCACACCGTACAGAAATCCGCGAATGACATCGCCGTCGTCCCCCCAGAGGCCCGGATGAATCAACCGCAGCGGCAAACCGTCATCAGTCGTTGGATACTCCTTCGCCAACTCGGCCGCAATCGCGTTCAGATTTTCGGTCGCCTGTTGCGGCGTCACGCCCCGCTTAAGCCGGCCAATCACCGTAATCACTGATGTCCGGCTCTGCAGGTAATCCCCTCCCTCCACCTGCCCCTCATTCACCATCGGCATCCAATAGTCAGGCCACACAAACCGTTCCATCCCGTGGAACTGCGCCGGCGCTACACCAATTACCGTGAACGGATGCTTGTTCAGCTCCACCGTCGTTCCGATTACGTCCCGTTCGGCTTGAAACGCGCTTCGCCACAGAGCATCGCTTAACACTAGATAGGGAGCGGAATCCGGGCCATGCTCGTCCGCCGCGTGGAAGAACCGCCCTACCTGCGGCTGGATGCCCAATAGATCGAAATAATTGCCTGTGACCTCATCGCCATGGACCGTTCTCACTGCGTTGCCCCAGGTTAGTGCCGCATGAGAATATCCATAGATCCCAGCCATTCCGCTGAAGGTGGTGTTTCTCTGCCGAAAATCCTCGAATGCCGGATACGACGTCGTCAGTAGCTTTCCGATCATCCACTGCTTGTGGCGGATCTGATACAGGCTCTGCGGCTTGCTTACGCCCAGCGGCTCCAGCAGGATCGCATTCAGCACTCCGAAGACAACGACATTTGCGCCAATCCCCAACATCAGAGTGACTAAGGCTACGACCGTAAATGCAGAAGATTTTCGGAGCCCGCGAAGCGCATAGCGAACATCCAGCAGCAAGCCCTCCGAGAATGGCAGGGTCTTCAGAACCATGAGAGCCAGCATTCCTCGAATGGATCTCCTTTTCTGTTTCAAGCCGCTTCGTCTCGTATGGCAATCATTTGGGTTACTTACAAGAGAATGCCATAGCTCCATTGGGGAAGCAAAAGGTGATCTCCACAAGTCATGCGGAAGCTCGCTGAGACGCCATACTCGAACTATTCAGGCGACCAACTTCACGCCGTCTCAGAGCTGGTGAACACGGCCGCGCTGCTCGGAGAACAAACTGCCGGGTTGCAATGTCTGCAAGAAGTTGAGTCGAAAATGAACTAGACTAGATCTCGTGACTGCGTTGAATCCAGGAGAAAAAGCGTGTTACGAAGAGACTTTATCGGATTTGCAAGCGTGGCCTCAAATGCGGCTGCGTTGCTTCCTAGATTTCAGCCATCACTACCCTTGGAGTCATTCATGCGGCGACCTAGTTCAGAGTACGCGGACATCAACGGGTTACAGCTGTATTACGAGGTCCACGGCGAAGGACAGCCAATCATTTTGCTCCACGGGGGCGTTTCAGCGAGCGAAGTGTTTGGCCAGGTCTTGCCGGAACTGGCCAAGACAAGAAAGGTACTGGCTGTTCACTTGCAAGGACATGGAC
>JAICLJ010000314.1 GCA_025927575.1 Bryobacteraceae bacterium
ATTTTAATTACGAATTGGGTATCGATTGCCATCATCGTGCCTGGCTCAGCGAACGGAGGGCAGAGGCGGGATCGGCGGACTTCATCAGCGATTCGCCGATCAGGAAAGCCCGGAAACCGGCTCCTTGCAGCAGTTCAATATCCTCGCGCCTGAAAATGCCGCTCTCACTCACGCGAAGAACAGTATCCGGCATTTTCCCGCTTAGACGCAGCGACACGTCTAGAGACACTTCAAACGTCTCCAGGTTGCGGTTATTCACGCCGATGATCTCAGCGCCGGAATCGATGGCCCGCTCCAGTTCCGCCTCGTTGTGAACCTCGACGAGCGCTGCGAGCCCTAACTCAGTGGCCAACTCCCGAAACGACCTTAGCTCTTGCACATTAAGAATCGCCGCAATCAAAAGCAAGGCATCAGCGCCATGAGCGGCAGATTCAAAGATCTGCAGACGGTCGATGGTGAACTCTTTGCGAAGTGCCGGTAGAGCGGTTGCGTTTCTGGCCGTTTGCAAATCGTTCAGGCTGCCTTGAAAATAGCGCCGATCCGTCAAAACGGAGAGACACGCGGCGCTACCCTCTTCGTAAGCCTGGGCGATCGTTTCCGGATGAAAATCCGGCTGCAGCAGGCCTTTGCTCGGTGAGGCTTTCTTTATTTCCGCGATTATTGCGGTCGAACGGGACCGCAGCGCCTGGAGGAACGGCCGACGCTGCCCGCGCGTTCCATAGGCGCGGCGTTCTAAATCGGCGTGAAGCGGAGCCAGTTGCCGGAGTTCGCTATGCTTATGCGCAACGATCTCGCTTAAAATCCCTGTTGTGGCGCGCAAAGTCATTGATGGCAAGGGGTTAGAACCCATCGTAACATTCGCTCCGGTATGCCCTCGCCACCCGCGCAGGCGCTGTCGTATGTTGAAACGTGCCCGCCCGCCCCGCCCGGAAATCTGTAAGCCCTTCGAAGAAGACTGTTCGATCGAAAGGCCGCCGCAAACGTTCCGTCTGGCGGATGTTGGTTTGGTGCGCAGCCGGCCTCGCTCTGGTCTTCTACGGGTTCATCATCGTAAGCCTGGTTCTTTTGAAGTGGATCGATCCGTTCACGACGTCCGTTCAGGCGGAGCGGCGTATTGAGTCCTTCTTCCAAAACCCCAGTTATCGAAAGCAATATAGTTTCGTTCCGCTCTCGCGGATCTCGCCGGCCTTTCAGCATGCCGTGATTGCGGCGGAAGATGCCCGGTTTTACCAGCACCATGGGTTCGACTGGAAGCAGGTGGCGATTGCCACTTCGGACGACTTCGGGGGGAAACACCTGCGCGGCGCTTCCACCATCGATCAGCAGCTTGCCAAAAATCTGTTTCTTACAACTTCACGGTCGTTCATTCGGAAAGGAATCGAAGCCAGCATCGTGCCGTTCGAAGAAATCATTCTCGGAAAACAGCGCATCCTGGAGCTTTATCTGAACGTGGTGGAGTGGGGGCCCGGAACATTCGGCGCGGAGGCGGCGGCGCGTCACTACTATAAGACCGTGGCAGCGCGAATCACGCGAGAAGAAGGCGCCCGGCTCGCCGCGATCCTGCCCGCTCCCCGCCGGCGCAAACCGGCCGGGATGAACGATTACAGTTCACGAATTCTCGTGCGAATGCGGCAAATGGGCTGGTGAGAATGTCTTAATTACGAAGCATTCCCAAGAATCGTTCGTCCGCGTCGATCCCAGGCAACTCCGTATATTGTTGTTTATTGCAGCCTCTTCACCGAAAACATGACACGCTTCTTTGTCTTCCTCCTTTGTCTTGCTGCCGCATTGCCGGTTGTCTTCGCTCAAGCCGAAGAAAAGCCGGATTTCAGCGGCCAGTGGCGCATGAATGCTCAGAAGAGCGATTTCGGAAAATTCCCAATGCCAAGCTCCATTACGCGGACAATCGTACAAAAGCGGCCGAACCTCAGCGTCGATACGGTGGAACGGGGCGCTAGCGGCGAGCAGACCGCACACGCGATGTATCGGACCGACGGAGTGGACACAACGAATCATTTCAACACCGGGGAAGGCACCAGCCACGCATTCTGGGACGGGCAAACGCTTGTGATTCGCACGTCGATGAAGACGAAGAGCGGAGTCGAGGTCGTGATGGAAGAACGCTGGGGATTGTCATCGGACAAGAACACGTTGACGACCGACAGCCACATCGAGACGTCGAAAGGCGGTGCCGATTTGAAGCTGGTGTGCGATCGCATCCAGTAGGGCTTCGAAACCGTTGCAACCCGCCGTGGCGCGGGCGCGTTTAATTAAGCGACTATAGAAGTACAGGTGTGGTTATGTTTTTGCGCCGATTGATGTGGAGCCTTGTCATAGGCAGCATGCCCTTTGCCCTGTGGGCACAGGCCCAGCAGGAAGATATTGCACGTCCGCGCCCGGCGCAGGTAGCACAAAGCGAAGAAACGCAGCCGCCGGCCGACGCGCACGCGCCGAATGCCTCGAAACCGGGGCCGGGTGGATTCAAGCAAGCCGACTCGGATCACGCACCCGGTGAATTCGTCGTGCCACCCGGAACCCGCATTTTGTTGAACATGATCAATAGCGTGAGTACGCGGCAAGCGGCTGTTGGCGATCGCCTGTATCTCCAGACGGCCTTTCCTATTTTTGCGAACGGCCACATCGTAATTCCGCAGGGCAGTTGGGTTG
>JAICLJ010000186.1 GCA_025927575.1 Bryobacteraceae bacterium
ACGGCCGGCTATGGCAACGAGTTTCGAAGGGGCTGGAATGGCGCTTTCAGCACATACTACGACTACATTCGCGACCAGATCGACTACGCCACGGTTCAGGTTTCTTACAATACGGACTGCTGTGGATTCAGCGTTCAGTTCCGGCGCTTCTCCTTCGGCTTGCGAAACGAGAACCAGTTCCGGTTATCGTTTGCCGTAGCGAATATCGGCTCATTCGGCACGCTGCGCAATCAGGATCGCATCTTCTAACATGGCCGCGTTCATTCGAACGTTATTCGGCCGCCCATCTGCCATTCCGATTTGGCTTCGGCTGGCGCTATCGGTTGTAGTCCCGGCAGCAATTCTATATGCGGTTTTCCCCACGCGCGATTACTACTGGGACGGTGTGATTTTTTCGCTTGGGATTGAGAGTGCTCCGGGAGCCGGAATCGCTCCGCTTATCGTGCCGAATCACCTGATGTATAGCGTTCTGGGATTCGGCATCTATTGGCCCTTCCACCAGCTCTCGGCCGCGGTGCGCGCTTTACCCGTTCTGCAACTCCTGGATACCATCGCCAGCCTGCTGTCGGCGCTGCTACTATTCCGCCTTCTCTACCGGCTTTTTGAGGAACGCTATGCCGCGCTCGCACTGACCGCCATATTCGCGTTTGGAGCTACCTGGTGGAGGTATTCGGTAGACGCGGATGCCTATATCGTGAGCACGCTATTCATTCTCGCAGCCGCGACCCGCCTACTATTACACGGGACGCGCCGATTATGGGTCACCGGAGCGTGGCATTGTGCCGCCATGGTGATGCATCAATTGGCGGTCTTCTTTCTGCCTGCAGTTTGGGTAACGATTCTTCTGAACCGCAACCGAAGTTTGAGGTGGCGCCTGCTCACAGGCACAGCCTACACGGCAGCTACCGGTACGCTGACTCTGGCAGTGTATTACGCCGGCTTCCGGCTTCCCAATAGTCAACCTATCTATCGCAGTTTTGGGGCGTGGGTGACGTCTCACTCCGGTGATTCGGCTTTCTCCTTTCGCCCCGGTTACATACTCGGCGGAACTTTTAAAAGCTATGTGCAGTTATTCTTCGGCGGCCGCATCCGAAATCTTGTTGAATTTCATAATCTCGCGACGCTCATTCTGGCGGCTGTGCTCGTCATCGCGATAACCGCGTTCCTCACGATCGTTTGGAAGTACCGATCCGATTTTGTTCTCCTGGAGCAGGCGATCGCCGAACACGCGATCGGTAGCCGGACTCTCGCCATCTGCGGCGCATGGTTCCTCTCGTACGCGATCTTTCTTCTGTTCTGGCTTCCCCGAAACACTTTTTACAAGTTGCTGGTGTGGCCGGCTCTCATTTTTCTGCTTGGCTGGGTGTTGCACGCATTCCGGGAGCGGGGCGGAGCAAGGCGCTACCGTACGGCGCTGTTTGCCGGTATCGTGCTGCTCTGGAATTTCGTGTTCTTTGTCTATCCAAATTCGAAGCCGGAGTCGAACCCGCTGCTGGTCTTCGCCGACAGCATGCAGCCACACTGGCCCTCCGGGACAACGGTTTATTTCCAAACATTCAATACCGACGACTGGCTGATACGGTATAAGAACCCGCAGACGGTTTGGCAATCCCTGAACTGTGCTGCCCCAAACTGCGCGGGCCGGCTTGCCGAGAATACGGAAACCTTCTGGCTCGACACAACCGCACTCGATTTCCTCGAAAAGGCAAGTCCGGGAATGCGTGTGTGGTTATCGAGCGGGCAAGTCGAATTGCACAAATTGGAGGGAAGCGGGCGGCGAGTGAAGTTTGCCAAAATTCGGCCACAGGCACGCTGAGAATCGCCGGGTCCGATGTGATTTGCCTAGTCTTCCGGGATCACTTGATTCAGCAATTCGGTAATGGAACGGGTCTTTAGATCGACAGATTCTTTGAGAGCCGAGAACTGATTCTCGATAGTGCGTAGCCGGTCAGCGAGGTGCAGGCAGGCCAAGACGGCTGTGCGTGTGGAATCGAGATTGCCGGCGCGGCGCGCAATCGACGACATCAGTTCGTCGACTTCGTGGGCAACCTGGATGGTATCGTTGGGATCCCCGGACGTCACGACTGTATAGCCCTGGTTAAAAATATTGACACGAACCGGCTGCTTCGATTTGTCCGTGGCGTCCATTTTCTTCAAGCCGGCAAAGGCATTTAGGTTGCGCTTAACAGGTCCATTTGGCCAAGCAGTTTTTCAATCCGATTCTTGACCTGCTGGCGCTCGGAGCGCAGATTTTCCAGTTCTTCCGAAAGCGCTTTGAGCTGCTCGTCAGCCGACGAAAGCCGGGTACGAGCCTCATCCAGTTCCGCCTGGCGCGCATCGCGTTCCGACCTGGCCGCCGAGAGTTGTTCATTGAGCCCCTGATTCTCGCCGCGAAGCGAGGTTAGAAGCTCAACCGCGCGCTGCACGCGCTGCTCGAGACTGGCTAGTGTGTCGATGCCTTCCTCGTTTACAGTTTCCATGTCGCGTTAGACCAGCCCGTGTTTATTGAAGTTGCGCTTGATGCGCGGCTTTCGCCTTTTCCACCAAAGTTTGAAATCCGGGTCCGTCGTTCACCGCAATATCCGCCAGGACTTTGCGATTAAGATCGATGCCCGCTCTCTTCAAACCGCTAATAAACTTACTATACGAAATTTCAGACGTGCGGCATGCGGCATTAATTCGGACAATCCAAAGCGATCGAAAATCCCGCTTCTTTCGCCGCCTTCCGAC
This sequence comes from Bryobacteraceae bacterium, assembly GCA_025927575.1. Classification (GTDB taxonomy): domain Bacteria; phylum Acidobacteriota; class Terriglobia; order Bryobacterales; family Bryobacteraceae; genus KBS-96. The sequence goes on from JAICLJ010000186.1 coordinate 2,731, forward strand.
GTATCCGTAACGGAGCGCTTTCTCCACCGCCTCCTGGGCGGCTCGATTCAGCTTCGATTTGGTAAGAAAAAAGCCTTTGGCAAGGCGAAGTGTTTTCCGGCGGTAGTCACGCCGGCCTGTTCCACGTTTAACTCTCGGCACGTTTTCTCCTTTCGATTTACAAACGACCCGGATCTTCCGGTCTGAAGAGAGGATTCAGGCACGTGCATTGGGCTCTGCTCCTACTCGGCTCTTCCTGAAAATTTAATAAGGAAGCATGCTGCGCAAGGCGGGCTGATTCGTCGGGTCCGCAACCACAGTGTTGCGTAATTTCCGCTTGCGCGAGCGCGACTTCGAGGTCAAGATATGCCGGGTAAATGCATGCCGGCGGACGACTTTACCTGTGCCCGTCTTCTTGAACCGCTTGGACGCACCCTTGTGTGTCTTCAATTTAGGCATAACCTGTCCTGGTGATTTCTACAGGGCTGCTGTAGAGAGGATGCTTTGACGAGTCTAACACAGCCGGCCAGAACGTTCAGCTACGACGCCTCCAATGAGGGCAATACTTGCCTGGACGATGATCTTGCCGCTTTCTTGCAGCAGATTGGGAAGCGAGCCGCCTTACAAGCGATCCGGCCCTCTTTCCACGAGCAGCAAATGTTCGCAGACCAGCACGGTTTCGTCCCTTTGTTTCAGAACCTTGCACGCCTCCACTACGATGCCCTGCTTCAGACGTTTCGGGTCGTCACGCTTCTCTTTGACTGTCACGGTCACCCGGATGGTGTCTCCGATGAAAACAGGTTTTACGAAACGGAGCCTGTCATACCCGTAGGACATGGCGTGCGGGTTGATTTCGCCCGCGGTCATTCCCACAGCAACGCTGAAGACCAGCGTCCCGTGAGCCAGGCGCTGCCCGAAAGGCTGTGTTTTGCACCATTCGGCATCCATGTGATGCGGATAGAAATCACCGGTCTGTCCGGCATGGATCACGATATCGGCTTCCGTGATCGTGCGCCCGCCCGTCTTGCGCTCCTCGCCAGAAACGTAGTCTTCGAAATAACGCTCTTGAAGCATCGCCGTTTTCTTACTGAACACTATATTTGCTGATAAAATAGGCCGGCGCAACCTGACGCGAAAGGACAAGATGCTGACCAGACGTGAATTTATCGCCGGTGCGGCGGTCACTGCCTCCTCGATGAGCCTTGCCGGCGCCGCGGCTTCTCCGGGTAAACGCAAAGTCTACCTGGTTCCCAATTTTCATCCGGCAAGCTGCGGATGGCTCACGACCTTCTCGAAAGAGCGTGTCTACTGTGCCAACAGCTACCTCGATCATCTCGACCGCGTGCGCGACGATCCCGCTTACGAGTTTGTGATGTCGGAGGTAAACAACATCATCGCGATTATGAACTTTCAGCCGGAGCGCATTCCGGAGCTGAAGCATCGCGTGGCCGAGAAGCGCGTCGAACTGGTGAACGGCTACTTTCTCGAATCCGCCATCAATCTTTCGGGCGGCGAGGCGCTGGTGCGTCTGGGCGTGGAAGGTTTGCGCTGGTATCAACAGGTTTTCGGACTGAAGCCGCGGTATTCGTGGAACATCGACGTTTGCGGCACGCACGATCAGATGGCGCAGATCGCTTCCGGCCTCGGCCTGGAAGCACTGGTCTACACGCGTAAGAACCCGACCGGCAAAACAATGTACTGGACCGTATCTCCGGATGGCTCGCGTATTCTGACGCTTAGCCCGGGACATTACAGCGAAGCGAGCGCCATCTTCGACGCCAAAGCGCCGCTCACTGCGAACGAACTTACGAAGTTGGAGAGTTTCTTCGATGGGAAAGAAGCCAAGACCCCCGAGTCTGCGCCTATTCTGGTCTTAGCGGGATCGGGCGATTATGCGCTCGCGCCGTCGGTGAAGCAGTATCCTACTGAATTTTTAAAGGATTGGAATCAGACCATTCCGGACCGGCAGGTCCAGTTTTCCACGCTCAGCAAATACGTCGATTTAATTGCGCCCGGGATCAAGTCGGGAAAGATCGACATCCCGACGGTCCATGGCGGCACCGCTTACGACTTCGACGCATTCTGGATTGAGACACCGGAAGTAAAGACCCGATATCGCAGCAACGAGCAAGCATTGCAGGCCGCCGAAATGCTCGCAACTGCCGCGAGTCTTACTGGCGAATACGAATATCCCGTGAAGCCGATCTACGATTCCTGGATACTGATGTGCCTCAACATGGATCGAAACACGCTGTGGGGATCGGCCGGCGGCATGGTGTTTGTCGATCCGAAGTCCTGGGACGTGAATGACCGGTTTGATTGGGTTCACAAGACAACGGAAGAAGTGCTGACGACAGCGGGAGAAGCGGCGCTTCACGCGGGCGATGGAGTTGGGCTATTCAATCCGCTCAACTGGACGCGCAACGATCCGGTTGCTCTGCGCTTGCCAGATAGTAAGAGCCTGGATGGAGTCGCAAGTGAGGCGCTGCCCGATGGATCGACATTGTGCCGCGTCGAAATGCCGGCCGTCAGCGCTGGAGGCTGGAAGTTGTCCGATCAACCGGCGGCTGCGCCACAACAAATCGATCTGCCTGAAACGATCGATACGGAGCATTATTCGGTTCGCATCGACCATACAAGCGGCGCAATCACAAGTCTGAAATTGAAGAAGACCGGGCGCGAGTTGCTCGCCGGTCCTGCGAATGTGATTGTCGCGGAGCGTCCCACAAAGGAGGAAAAATCACCGGGTGATCACATGGCTCCGCGTTCCGGACGTTCGAGGATCGCGACATCCGCGGATCAGCCGTCCACCATTCGCGTGACGAAAGGGCCCGTGGCGATCACCGTAGAAGTGAGCGGCACGTTCTATGGAGGCGGCGCGCTCCGGCGCACGATGCGCTTCTATCACGATCATCCAAGAATCGACTTAGAAACCGAACTAAACGACGTTCCGAATTACACCGTAGTTGTCTCCGAATTCCCGCTGTCCGACGATGTGCTGGAAGTGCGGCGTGGAATTCCGTACGGCTTTTCGCATGGCGCATGGGCGAAGCCAAATCCGGAACTGCACGGATGGACCAAAGGGATTGTGCCGGCGGTGCGCTGGATCGACTATGCGCTGGCCGGAGGCGGCGGGGTGGCGTTGTTCGACCGCGGCTTGAGTGGGCGCGAAATCGATGGACGTACGCCGATCATTTACCTATTGAATGCCGAAGATAAGTATCAGGGCTACCCCAATCCGTGGCTGAGTGGGAAAGGAAAACACGTTCTCCCCTATTCCCTGGTGGCGCACGCGGAGGAGTGGCCGCAGGCACAAATCCCCCGCATGGCGTGGGAATATAACCGTGAGCCGGTGGTTATTTCTAAGCGCGCGGTGTCGCAGCCGAAGCCATTTGTCGAGACATCGGAGAATGTCATCGTCGAGGCAATGCGGCGCGAGGGCAATCACATTGAATTGCGATTGGTGGAGTTTCTTGGATCGCCTGGAACAGCCAAGGTAAAGCTGAATTTGCCGCACGGCAGCCCCATCTTCACCGACCTCACGGGCCGCAAAACGTCGAGCGTACGGAAGGCCTCCGAATACGCGTTTCCGATCAAGCCCCAGCAGATTGTCACAATGCGTTTCGAGACGAAGGGCAGTGTAGCGGCGCCCGAACCGATCAAGGGCTGGGATCCGTTTGTACCCAAAGATAAGCTCCCGGCGCTACATGCGTACGATCCGCGGCTAAAAGGCCATCCGCCATTTGGCGCTTGAGCGCGGTTGACAGATAATTTCGGCCATAACAGAGTTCGGCCGGCTAGCAAAAGAACGATGGTTGGATGAGCCTGGTTGCCGGCGAAGCATGCCGCTCGGCTACCATATCCGCCACGGCGGGCACGATGTCACGCTGAAGATTAGTGTCCGAATTTGTATTTGCGCCATGCACTGGAAAAGATAAGCGGCCCACGCGGTCACGTTCAGAGCCGGCGAAGTGCAACTGTGCGCGTTGAGCCGGTCTCATTGAGATGATGTCCCCTTGCTGCTTGCCTAGCCCATGCAACCGGAGAATAACCTCGTATCCAAGACACCTGTGGTAAATCACAAGGATGAGTCCCGTAAAGTGTTTTGCGGGTAACATACGCATTAGTGAGTTACATACTAAATCAGCTAATTGTAACAATTCCCTATAACAGTCTATCTGCGTGTAAGGAGGAATGAGTTGCAAATGTTAAATGACAAACAGACCCTGACAAACGCTAGGAGTTTTGCTGTAGCCGCTAGCTTTTTGTTATTGCCTTTCAGTGTGGGAATCTTGCAGGCAGCTGACATTGCATCGCTCTTACAAGATGCACAAATGTCGGCAAATCAATTAAAATCGGATGCCGTACAAATGGAGAGTTTTAGCCGCTCCAAGATGAGTTGGCAAAGCCATTCGTCACAGATTTCACGGATCAAAGAACATATCAATAATGCGGGCAAGACTGCTGCAAAATTGGAAGACGCGCGCGGAAGCACGGAACAGTGGCACCAAACCTCAATCGATCGCATTGTGCCTACGCTTAAAGAACTGGCTTCCAATACCGAATCGATTATCGAACACCTCAACAACACACCGAACCATTTGTCAGATCCAACATACAAAGAATACGTAGCTTCAAATGCCGAACTGTCCGGCGAGCTGTCGCAGCTTATTAACGATGCTGTTGAATACGATAAGACCAAGACAAAAATGCAGGGCTTACAGGAGAAGTTAGAGAAATTAACCAAATAACAAATTCCACATGTAGACGGGGCGGGCGATTATAAACGCCGCGGAGAATCCGTCCACTAAATTTGGCGACAAAGATCGGTAGCAGTCACGAGGAAAGTGGACGGTATATTTTGTGCAGGGAGACCCGAATCTATGCCGGGTCTGTGTCATCGGAGCGGCCCTGGAGGTTGTGATCGTCTCGACGATGCGACGCAGACGCGGCGGCGGTGTTCGAAGGAGTTGAAGCTGCCTTTGATACACTCGCAACGCCGCCCGTGCTTATACTCAGCCGAAGAGAATTTATCGGAACAACCGCCGCTGTTGTGTCCGCGGCGGAGCCTGATGGCCCGTCGAAAATTATCGACACTCACGTTCATTTCTACGATCCGTCCCGTCCACAAGGAGTTCCGTGGCCTCCGAAGGATGACAAACTCCTTTATAGAACTGTCCTCCCGGCCGAATTTCGACGCATTGCGGAACCGCTTGGAGTGACCGGCGCAATTGAGGTGGAGGCGAGCCCCTGGTTGGAAGATAACCAGTGGGTGCTGGATTTGGCGGAGAAGAATCCGATCATCGTGGGCACTGTGGGCGACCTCCAACCGGGCACATCGGACTTCCGCAAGCGTCTGGATCGATTTCGGAAGAATCGCCGTTTTCGCGGCATCAGGTGTGGCAACCTGTGGGGCCGAGCGTTGGAGGCGGAGATGAAGGATCCTCATTTCATATCCGACCTCAAGTTCATGGCTGACGCGGGGTTGGAAATGGATACGGCGAACCCCAGCCCTGCTTTAATCGCGGACGTGCTGCGGCTCTCGTCACGGATTCCCTCTCTTCGGATAGTCATTGACCATCTGCCGATTGACGTGCCGCCGGAACCTCAGATCCGCCGCAAGTACGAGACGGATTTGCAGGAGCTAGGGAAACGCCCTCAGGTCTATGTAAAAGTATCAAATGTTCCGCGTGTCGTGAAAGGGCGCGTACCGGAAGATATCGACTACTACCGGCCCGCATTGGATCGTCTTTGGGAAATCTTCGGGCCGGATAGACTGATCTACGGAAGCAATTGGCCCGTGAGCGGCCATGTGGCTCCATATCCTGTTGCACTTCGCATTGTTCAAAAATATTTCGCGACAAAGGGCAAGGCGGCAAGCGAGAAGTATTTCTGGCGGAATGCGACCATTGCGTATGGACTGAGCCCGGGCGCCGCCTGAACAGTACCGACAATATGCACTTAGAATTTACCGGAAGAACCGCCATCGTCACCGGAGGCGCCAGCGGGATCGGACTCGCAATTTCTAAAGCTCTGGCGGCCGCAGGAGCGGATACCTGGATTTTTGACCTTCCATCGGAGAAGCTGGCCGAAACTGCGTCGTCTTTCGGCGGACGCTCTTGCGCCGCTGACGTTGCGGATCGCGAATCGCTCGCCGTTGCTTTTGCTGCGGCGCCTGCTCCCGATGTAGTAGTTATTAACGCCGGAATCGGTTTAAGCAGTAGTCTCAGCCAGACGAGCGCGGAGCTTTGGAATCGCACTATCGCGGTGAATCTGACCGGCGCGTTTCACACGCTGCAACTCGCGGCTGACAGGATGAAGCGCCGCCGCAAGGGCGCAATCGTGATGACGGCGTCGACAAATTCTTATGACGGCGAGGCGGACCTGATTGCCT
>JAICLJ010000140.1 GCA_025927575.1 Bryobacteraceae bacterium
ATAGACGTGGCGAGTCGCTAATCGGAGTGCCTATTCTCCATGCAACAATGGAGAAATCCTCGCCGGGCGGTTAGCTCAGCCGGTTAGAGCGCCTGCCTTACAAGCAGGAGGTCGCAGGTTCGATCCCCGCACCGCCCACCAACTTACATAATTCAATCCGACCGGCTAGCGCTCACTTGGCAAGGTAGACTTGCTTCGTTTTCGACAGCAGGTTTTTTCCCGCCATCAAGAAGTTATTTACGTCCACACGAAGATTCGGCTCGATCAGCGTCTGGTGGAAGTACGAACTTTCTTTTCCACCTGTCGGAATGCCAAAGAGTTGTTTGCGCGCGGCTGTCGTTGCCAGCCTGCCCAGGTCCTTGGGGACGGCATTGGGGTAATTCTTCACCCAAAAATGGGAATAAGAATAGATCAGAGATTTACGAATGATGGGGCTCGTGTTGTCCAGGGCCATATGGCGGCAGTGGACGTTAAAAACCACCGCGTCCCCCGCTTTAGGCACAATCTTTGTGATCGCCGGCGATGTCTGGTTGTGATCGATCCTGATCTGCGGGTGGCCGAGGGGGTAGTGATGACTGCCTGGAATAAATGCAAGACAGCCCTGATCAGCCGCCAGGTCCTCAGGATAGTAGTGCACTTTGAGCATGAAATTCGACGAGTGTCCCAGGTCGATTCCCTTCATGCCTTCGAGATCGGTATGCCACTTGCCCGTAAAGGTTTCTCCCGGAGGGAAAATTCGCGCCATGGTCTGGTGAAGCTGTATATCGCCGCCCAGAATCCCCAAAAGCACCGGAAACACAGCCGGCGCGTCCAGCAAATCGGAAAAAACGTCGTTTTCATCGAGGATGTGAGGGATGTCGAAAAATTGCGGAGAAGCACCGTCCTTCCAATACCTTGAATATTTGTCGGCAGCGGCATCAAAGGCGTTTTTAAACCTTCCGAGAAGCTGCGGATCAAGCGCGCCTGGCAGGTGCAGAAATCCCTGGGTTTCATATTGAATCTTCTGTTCAGCGGTCATCATATAAGCTGCCTCTTTCATCTGCCAGGCTGCTTTCGGGCCTGCAGCGGGGAGTTCCCAGCCAGTTCCTCAACGGACAAATTGGCGATGTCCCGAACGGTGAAGCACAGTCCGAGATCGTTTCTTGCCGTATCACAGCACGCGTTGTGCCAGAAAAAGCGAAAACGAAACGAGGCAGCGCGGATTAGAGTTTGAATTAAGGCAAAAAGACGTTTTCAGACGAATTGAAGCTTTTTGTTCGCCCATGAAATTACACGCGGTTGCTGCATGTCGCCCGATACGGCTTGTGGAGAGATCACCAGGCCGTCGCATAGCCTGGTTGACTAGCGTCTAATCACGCGATGATCGCAAGATTGATAACACTTCCAGGACCGGCGCCTCGCATTCTGAATGAAATATTCCTGTCAGAATGTATCGATTTTTGGCAAAAACTCTTTCAAATTCGACTGTGAATGTCGCCTGAGTGATCGGTCTCCGACAGATTCAGGAAGCATTTTCGCGCGAACGGGCCGGCGCGTACGTCTTGCTGTAATTATTGCGGCTGTTACTCACCGTGAATTTGCCGTTAGGCTCCACTGAGATTTTGGTCCAATATGCGGGGGTGTGCGCGGCGGCTTTGGCTCGTTTGGCCCGACTCGCCGGACTGGGCGGCGTGTGCCGCATGCCCGGAGGGCGCGGAGGCGCAGTTAAAACATTCGCAATTTTCGCGGGATCGTCAATATTCGCAATGAATAGCCCGGGGCTGTTGTATTTGATGCCGGCTGCGTACCCCCAATGCAGTTCCCAGATATCCTGAATGCCGGGCGATGAGTACAACGTATGGAACGTCTCAACGTCGCCGCCTTTGCGCGGGCCGTTCTGAAGAATCACTACGCGAGGTTGGATGGCGTGCACGAATTCCGGGGAACTGGCGTTGTTTGAGCCGTGATTCGATACGAAATACATGTCGACGGTCCCGATCGGGTTGTCAGGACACATCAAATCGTATTCGATATCCGAAGTCAGATCACCTAAATCCACGGCGCGAAACCGCCCGAAGGTGATCACGCTGCCGACCGATTGGCCGTTATCGGGATCGTGCGGATCGAACATTCGGTGGGCGCCCGAGCACGCCGGATTGGGTTGGCCGCCACCCGAAAGGGCTGTTTTTATGACCTTACCGGCCGATGAGACGATGCGCCAGTCGAGTCCGGAAATCGGTATACGATCACCCGGTTTCAATACCGTACGTTGCGCCTTGCTGTATATCTTCGCGTAAGCGGCCTGAAAGCCCGGAACCATCTCGGGCTGATGCCCGTTGAGGCCATCTTCCACCGTGGGGCCGTGATCGTAAAAATGAGGAATGGGAGGAATGCGTTTCACCAACTCCTGCAGGCCGCCGACGTGGTCGCTGTGGTAGTGCGTCAGAAGGAGATAGTCAATCTTCTTCACGCCCGCTGCATCCATCACTTGTACGATGCGGTCCGTATCCCGTTCGCCGGGATTGCCCGTGTCAATCAGCAGCGTTTGACCGGACGGCGTGACCCAAAGGTCGGCCTTGCCGCCCTCAGTGTCCACAACGTAAATCTCAAGCGGTTTTGTGCTCTTTTGTTGCGCAGCGGGAGCAGCGATCGCAAGCGCCGCCATGAACAACAGCGCCATCCCGAAACTAAGTCCGCGCCCCAGGCAGAAGCCACCTGAGTTCGCCGGGGCAATCAATCTCTCTTTCGACACCGAAAAAGTATACAGCACGCTTCCGTTTGGCCGGAGCGACGCCGCGCGACGCCCAGGAATCGGTCATAGTAGAGATTGATTTTGCGACGGCGCGATTTCTTGAGCTTAGCGAGTTCGACTCTGGCAGTGCGGCGCCTGACGGCCAAACCCGAGTCTTCAGACGGCACCCTTGTTAAGAACGCTCCCGGTTGCGCCCTGCTTTTCGATCTTCGATCGAAGCGGATGCTGAGGGTTCATGGCGGAGTGGAAGCAAGCGAGTGGCTGGCGGCTCCGGGCTCCACGGTAAAACCGCTCAGCCTGTGGGCATTGTTACGAGCGGGCAGAGTAAAGCCGGACGAATCGATTCCCTGCCCTCACTACTTACAATTGGCCGGTTTGACGATGAACTGCTCCCATCCCCAATTGCCCTTCCCGGTCAACATTACGCGCGCCATCACCTATTCGTGCAATTGCGCCACCGCGCATTTTGCGAAGCGATTCACAGGCGACGAACTCGCCCGGTTTTATGCAGAGCTCGGGTTCGAATCTGCAACCCGGCTTCTGCCGCGAGGCGAGGCCGCCGGCCATATCCAGAAAGGCATTTCCGGAGAACGTTTGCAGTTGCAGGCCTTAGGAGAGCGGGGGGTACGCGTGACCGCGCTCGAAGTGGCGCAGGCTTATCGTCACCTGGCAAACCTGGTTTATGAGCCCAAATTCCAGCCCATTCTGGAAGGAATGGAAGGCGCTGTGCAGTTCGGAACCGGGAGAGCAGCCCAAGTTCGCGGAACAGCGGTCGCCGGGAAGACAGGCAGTGTGCAAACGGAACCGGGGCTGCATGCCGCCTGGTTTGCGGGATTCGCCCCAAGCCGTGCTCCCGAGGTGGTCGTCACGGTGCTGACGCAAGGCCGCTCAGGAGCCGAAGCCGCCGCGCCAATTGCCGGTGAATTGTTGCGGGGCTACTTTTCGGAAGGCAAGCCATGAGGCGCGCGCTCTTAGTGCTGCTGGTTGCAGCCGTTATCGGTAGGAGCGAAGTTGTTTATAAGGTTCGTCTGAGCGCCGGGGAAGGAGGCGCCGTCGTCGAACTCCCGCAGGAGAGGTATGTGGCCGCCGTTCTCGCCGGAGAAGTTGGCTCGTTTCGAAATGAAGAAGCGTTAAAGGCCATGGCGGTAGCCGCGCGCACGTACGCTGCCTATTTCCGATCACGGCACCGGATAGAAGGCTACGACTTTTGCTCGACGACCCATTGCCAGCGAGCGATCTTAAAGGACGCCGGCGGCCGTTTTAAGAAAGCGGCGGAAGCCACCAGAGGGCAGTTGCTCTGGTTTCACTCAAAACCGGCATTCGCAGTATATACCCAGGATTGCGGCGGTAAGAGCGAAGCGGCGCACGCGGTTTGGCCGGCGGCGCAAGCGCCGTACCTGGCTGTCCACACCGATCCGTACTGCCGAACAAACAGCCGCGCGGCGTGGACATGGGAGATCGCGGCGCCCACCTTGAGCAATGCGTTGACGCAAGCCGGCATGCGCGTCCCCGCTCGCCTCAGGCAGGTGACCATCGTAAAGCGGACTCCTTCGGGGCGTGCGCTCACGCTGTCGCTGGCGGGAGACGGCGAATCGAGTCTCATCAGCGCAAGCAGCTTTCGGTTTGCAGTTGGCAGGACGCTTGGCTGGAGAACAGTGCATAGCGATCAATACACGGTCGAGTCTTCGAACGGAAAAATCAGATTCCAAGGACGCGGCCGGGGAAATGGCGTTGGCCTATGTCAGGACGGAGCCGACGAGATGGCCGCAGAAGGCAAGACGTACCGCCAGATTCTGAGCTTCTACTATCCCGGCGCTAGCGTATCGGTGCTGGCCAACGATGTGAAGTGGACCAGCGTGCGCAGCCCGCATGCTTTGATTTTTGCCACACGAAAAACAACGGCGGCTCAGGCTGCCCGGCTCACGGATGAAGAGATGTCGGCCCTGCAGTCGCGGTACGGTTTGACGGCTCCCGCGAATCTCAAAATTTACGTTTATCCCGATATGGAAAGCTATCGCAACGGAACGGGTGAACCGGGATGGGTAGCAGCGCACACGCTGGGAACCAGAATAGAAACCCCGCCGCTGACGATCTTGCAGCAGCATGGCGGATTCCGGCCGGTGATACGACATGAACTGCTGCACGCAATCGTGGAAAGCGCCGCGCATCCCGGGCTACCGCTTTGGTTTCGAGAAGGGTTGGTGGAAAATCTGTCCGGGGATCATGTCCACTTCGCGCCAGACGCGAAAAGTCAGAAAAGGATAGAGAGGAGTATTGGAAATCGAGAGGACGCCGCGCGCACACGCAATGCATACGCCGCCGCCGAACGGCACGTAGCCCGGCTTCGGGCTCGCTACGGAGTCGCCGAACTGTTGCGTTGGGTGAGAGAAGGACTGCCGGACGAAATCGCGCGTTCCAGCACCAGCAGCAAACCCGCAAACAGTAAATAGGCGATGGCTGCGCGCACGAGGAAGCTACCCATTTCGGCGCCGAAATTTGGCATCTCCGGAACCCACGCCAGCAGCTTCATGGGCGCCCATACGGCCCCAAGAAGCAACACGCAGACTACCAACGCGCGCAAGAGACGCGGCTTTCCGAAAAAATTCCGAACGCCTCCGAATCCTTCTACGGCAAGTACTGCTGCCGCGGGCACCAGGATTGCCGGTAACACCAGCCATCGCACGAGCCAGACAATACCGTGGAACAGCGCGAGAATCCGCGGCGGGGGCACGGGTTTGCGAATCGTCATGGTGAGCCATGAGGCCAATTGGAAAGCGGGCTGCCCAAGCATTCCGTTCACCACGCTGAGCAACCAATAGAGAACGATGGCGACCACCGCCAGCACAAAAAGAGCCGGCAAATGCCGCAGAGCCGTAATTGCGGAGTTCCGAAAGTTCGATTCCGGAGAGCGCCGAAAGTAGACGAACGCTGTCCCATGGAGCCATAGAGCCGAGCAGACAAACAACAAAACAATCAGCAAGCTCCACAGGAGATGTGCGGTATTCGATTCCGGGATGCTTAACCACGCGTAGCCGAGCCAGAGTATTAGCGCATCGCCGATTACATGGAGAGCGCAAAGAGCGGCGAGCGAGGACTTCATTGCTTCACCTCCAGAATCCTGCTTTCGGTCGTGGCCTGTATGCCGGGCTGATACATCGGCTCAACGCTGGCCGGATTTACGCGGAACAGGCCCGGGTTGATTACCTTCAACAGATAGAAGTACTGCTGCTGCCCTTGACTGAAGTACGTCTGAAAAATCGCCATGTGATCGTCGTGCAATTCGCGGCGGCTGAAAGCATACTGCCACCAAGGGGGTCTGCTGCGGATCTGGTACAAATTGTCACGTTCAATAAATTCGGTCCCGGCAGGAATGGGATCTTCCGTCAGCAGATATTTCCAATTGGAGCCGGTCACCGTGAGGCGGACAGCGATAATGTCACCGGACGTGACCGGTCCGTTTAAGCTGGTCAGATCATAAACAATGTGGTCTTCTTCTTTGGAGGGAACCAGGTGGAAGTAATCGCGAAGCACGTTGAGCGACACGGCGCCTTGCTCCTTCATTTGAGCTGCGTTTGAGTAGTAAACGCCAGCCACGGAATAATAAAGCCGTCCTTTGCCGGAAGTCGTGATCGAGACCCGGTTCGAGCCAGGTTGAAGCTTGGACTCATCAAGGAAGATCTCGGGAGGCGCCATCGGCGACCCTGCCGTGAATTTCTGCGTAGCGGCTACCTGGCCGTTGACACTCACGGTCGCGCTGAAATCCGCGTCGAGTTCGTTGGTTGCTTTGAGATAGTCGAGCAAACCGTAAATGATCATGGCCGTCTGTTTACTCGACGACCACCAGTAGCCTTCGTTGCGATGGTTCACCAGCCAGAGGGCCGCTTTTGGGAGCAGCGGGCTGTCCTTGCGCTCGTGCGTGAGTAGTTTCACGGCGTACGCGGTCGCTTCCGCGCTGACGTCCGTATCCAAGTCGAGCATCTCATCACGAGTCGCAACCCACCAGGCTTCTTCTTCCGTTTGTTTGACGGAGCCCTCAAGATCCCCCGCCAAAGAAGATGCCCGGTTATCCTTGGCGGTCTCAAACGCGAGGCCGAGTAGCGCGATGCCGTAAGGCGAGAGCTGGGAATGTTGTGAGTATAGATTTCCCGTGAGAGTTGCATCCGGCGCTCCGGCGACGGCAAGCGCGTAGGCAATATACGCTCGCATATCGGGCTCCATATCGGTGTTTTTGGCGAGCTCGGAGTGAATCCACGAGATACCCCGATGCAAAGCCGATTCCCTGATCTGGACTTCTGACGCCTTCGCCTCGGCAAGACCGGCCACGACATACGCGGTCATAAATGGATGAGAGGCATCGCTAGGCCACCAGCCCCAGCCTCCGTCTTCGTGCTGCATGCCATAGAGGCGATCGAGACCGGCCCTCACCTGCTCGTTGAGCTTCGCTTGATCGACAGGCGGAACACCGCTCAAATTTTGCATTGCCTTCGTCACCATCAGGTTGGGCAGAAAGCTGGACATAACCTGCTCCACGCAACCGTAAGGGAACGACGTGAGGAAGTCGAGCGCGTTGAAAATCGATCCGGCAATTGATGACGAGAGCCTGATGGATAGAGAGCGAGAGCCCGGCTCCGCACTGGCGGGAAAAACAATTTGTTGATTGACGCCGCCGCCGGCCGCAACCGTTCCGCCTTTCGGCAGATGGATCGCGACGCCTTGCGGCCGGATGGGAACATCCATCTCGAGCGCATCCGATTCTTCGTCGGTAAGAGCTGTTCCGGTGATCTTTGCTTCGACGCCCGCCTTCGTTCTTACCCGCCAATCCACTCTGGCATCACCACGGCTGGGAACATCGACATCCTGCGTGACGTTGCCAGTCATCAGTTGAAGGCCAACCAGCGAAACAGATACGCGAGCGTGCTTGGCGACCGGCAGATAGTTATGAACAATGCCCGAGATGACGGTCTCGTCGCCCTGAACGAAGAAGCGAGGAATGGACAATTGCATGATGACGTTCTTGCGAACGATGGTTTTCTCAACGGCGGCGCCGAAGCGGTCGGTTGCGGTGGCGCCTTTCACTGTGGCGCGCCACGTCGTCAGCGAATCCGGAAAAGATACCTTGGTTTGAACGCTTCCCGATGCATCGGTTGTCAGATCGGCGGCCCAAAACGACGTATCCGGGAAAGCCTTGCGGATCTTCGGCCGCACCAAGGGCTCACGCTTAATCTGCGCGAGGGGACGGCGCGAAGCAGTCGAATACGCCAGCAGCATGCGGCGATTCCCCGCTTCTCCGCTGAAATAGTAAGTGAGTGAATCCTGTGTATTCACGCCATCGCCTTCGTTTCCGTAGAAGAATTTGAGCAAGTCCGGTGAAGTATCGGGACGAATGGCATAGATGGCTTCATCGACAACCCCGAGGCTCAGATCGGCGCCGGGCGCCGGCTGACCCGAAGGAGTCGTGACTTTCAGGCTGTACGTGGCGGTTTGGCCGGGTAGATAAGTTGGCTTATCGGTCGAAATTTGGATATTCAGCTCGTGGTGTTCAGGCGGGACAACAACGCGTTTTTGCCCCTGGAACATTTCGCCATTGCGAATAAACTGAGCCGTCACGAAAAAACCGGGCTCATCGTCGGGAGTAACCGGATACTCGAAGGATGCGGTCGGGCCAACCGAGTGAAGGAGCTTGACTAGCCGAACATCGCGTCCTTCTACCGTCACCAAAACGGGAGTGTTTGCCTTTCCCGTAACTACCAGCATGTTGGCCGTTTCACCTGGCAAATACTTCTTCTTGTCGGGTACGATCTGCACGGAATGCGCATTGCCGCCGCCGAAAAAGCTGCTCTCTCCGGCGCCGGCAATCCAGATATAGGTCGAACCTTGCACGACTCGCCCGTTTCCGGATCGCGCCGAAACCGTGATTTGGTAAGAACCGCCTTCCGCCGGGAGGCTGAGAACCGAGCTGCCAGTCCCGTCGGCGCCGACTGCCGCATTGAGAGTGCCGACAATCTTTGGAGGCGTGTTCCTGCGATTGCTCATTCGCGCAAGCGTAATCTCCACCGGCGTGCTAACCGGCTTGCCGTCATAATCGGCAGCCTTCAACGATAGCTCGGCTTTACTTGAGGGTTCGTAAAAATAGCGCTGCGGATCGACGCTTACGAGGAAGGTTCCGTAGGTCGCGACAGCCCAACCGGTCCCCGAAATCTCACGACGCGCCTGGTCGGTGACACGAGCCTCAATCCGGTATCTGTAATCGTGCCGATCGCCGGAAACGGTCGTGTTGTAGCTAACGTGCAGATTGCCATCGCCATCCAACTGACCCTGCGCTTTCTGCACTTCCTCTCCGGCTCCTTCGTCGTTGTTCGAATTTTCAAAAGCGGAACCACTGCCTGAATCCTCGTCCGCGTCGCGCCAGAGAGGATAAAAATAGCGGGAGCGATAAACCGAGTACTCCACTTTGGCGTTCTTGACAGGCTCGCCGTAGTAATAGCGGGCGTTGATGAGGAAATCTAGTTTCTCACCCTCTAGAACCCGTGATTTCGCGGATGTGACGCGCACTTCATATTCAGGCTTCTTGTAGTCCTGAATCTCAAAATTACCGGTCATCGAACCATCGCTGCCGCCGACTTGAATGAAGTAACCGCCCAGCGACGCCGTACGATTCGTAGTGAACTCGTCGTGGACAATGCCGTTGCTGTTGGCCGTCAGGTGCTTGGTATACACCGATTTGCCATCGGGATCTTGAATCTGGACGGCGAAACTCTGTCCCGCAGGAATCGCGTAGCCGCTCGGAGACTTGCTGCGGCGTAGGATGCCTCGAAAGTGGACGGTATCGCCGGGTCGATACACGGGGCGATCGGTATAGATGTAGCCGGTCCACGAGCGGGCGGCGTCGCCAAAATTCCAAAGCATCAAAGAATTGATGGTGACGTCGTCGCCCTTCCTTACGACAATACGGAGATCGTCGGAATCGAGGCCCGCGTTCGCATCGGCTCTAATGTCGGTCAGGCCATCCGAATTGGTGCTGAAGGTAGCAGGCGTTCCGTTGCGCTTCATCACCGAAACTGTCGCCGCTGAGACCGGCTCGCCGGAGGTTCGATCCGCCACAAAACCGAGAATTCGCTCCCTGCCTGTCTTCGTGACGAATACGAGATTGGATTTGATGACGATCGTATAGGCGCGAAGGCTGCCGCTGACAGCTTCAACCAGGTAAATGCCTTTGCCGGACACCCGAATGGGAACGTTTACCGAACTCCAGTTTTGTTTGCCGAGGGGTTGGATAAAAGAGAGCACCAGTTGGTCGCGGTTGAGGAGAGGCGCTTCGGCAAAGTAGTTTTCCCGGGTCCTGGGCGTGGCCTTTTTCTCTTGTTTCGCGGGAGACTTGAAATGCGCGCTGACTGATTCCGTAAATTGGCCGCGCAGGAATAGCCGTATGCGCCTTCGGAGACTGTGCTTCCAGATGCGGATCGATCCGAGGAAGCTCTTCTTGTTGAAACTCTGCCGTTCCGCCGCGCCGAAGTTATGAGGGGATTCCATCTTCCGGTAGAACTCGACCGGATCTTTGATCCGGTACACACGGATCTGGACGGCTGCCAACTGGGAGCCGACTAAAGAAATAGTGGGCGTCTCTTCCGAGCCGAATGTTCTGTCGCTCGAGAGAGAAAAATACGGCTGCAATTCACTCTGGCCGACGATGGGTGCGGCGATCGTCAAGCCGAGCAGCAAGCAAAGCGAAAATGCCTTTCGTCGCGAGAAAAGGTTCATGCGGAATCACGGAGTATATTCCAACGGAAGACGCCTAAGAACTGGCTATTTGTGGGGTACGGACGCCATTGCGGGTCCGGGAACTGTAAGAGATCGGAAATACTCAAGCGTTTGATCTCGCCCGACGTCGCCCCGTCGGGACCGGTATCATAGACAACGTATTCGACGGGAGACGGCTGAATCCGGCTATGCCCCAGAAAGATCATGGAATGAAAGCTGATTGTGTCTCTTCCCTCCACTCGCCTGAAGAAAAACAAATCGCCAGGCTGAGCACGGTGAATATCGCGGCTCACACGAAAAGTGTTGAAGCGCTGAAGAGTTTCGACATTTGCAAACTGGGCGAAAGAACCATCGCCCAGATCGGGCCTCTTGAATGGTCCGCTGCGGACTCGGAACAATTCCGCATTCAGCGGAGTATGAGGGTAATTATACTTTTTGATGGATTCGAACGCCGGTACCAAAGGTAAATGCGCTTGCGAAGCCCATTGGCTATCGTGCAGACGAAGCGCTTCCCGATAGCAGTAGCGAAGCAGCGATGAACAATCCACAATCTCGGGCGGACGTTCGCCGGGCGGATTGAAATACTGTACTTCGGCTAAAAAGGTGAACCAGCGGCGGAAGGCCGCTTGATCCTGTTCCGTATCTAGCCGGAGGAAATCGGGGGTACCGTCGTCAGCCGAATCAGAAAAAAGGCGGGAGGCAACCGGAACGTTCTGTTCCGCGGATAACAAGGGCCTCGGCTGAGCCGCTCGATCCCGGGAACGCGAGCAACCGGCAAGCGCCACCGCGGTCACAAGCGTGACTAAGATGCCGACCTCCCTTTGTCCTTGCACGTGCGCCTGTCTCCACCACATCCGCGCTATGTAAGATCGTACATTGTTCCCAGTATCGGCAGCCTATGGGCCGCTTTTCTCAAGCATCAATTGTGTTCATGGGTGCGACTCGCAGCAAAAACCAGGAAGCTCGAACATGCCGGAGCGTCAGACGCTCTCAGTCATTCAGAGAGGGTGGGGGCGGGAACCTTCCCAAAAGAGTTGATGGTGCGCCCGGACAGATTCGAACTGCCGACCTTCTGGTTCGTAGCCAGACGCTCTATCCAACTGAGCTACGGGCGCAGCAGTTAGTAGTATACCAACCGTGAGGTCCGATCTGCCCTCTGCCGAAGCCTCGATTGGCGCGATCTGAATCGCCAATCGGAAACGGGTAGCAGCACGCTCTGACGGTCGCGCAAACGCTTCCCGGCAACGATTGACATCAGCAACAGAGCGCAGGCGAAAAGGATCATTGGAAACCGCGGATGAAAAACAGGGAGTTCCGGCGAGAGATGCCCGCGGAACTCCCTCTAAGCTAAAGGAGTAAACGAATAGAATGCGGCCACCAAAGCGCGACGACGAAAAGAATCATCCGCTTCGACGACCAGAAACACTGCGATTATGCCGGACGCTGGCGGTGTGAACAAGGGCTTACTCCGTCCTGTGGGTTTCAAATCGGGCCAGTACTTTGCTCGGAGAAATTTCTTCCGGTGTAACGTATTGCCGGTTCATCACCGCTGGTGAGAAGCGGGCCCGCACAGCTTCTATTCGGATTTCGCCGCAGGCACGCCTGATGGTCGGATACAGCGGCTACACTGGATACGCACTTTGCGATTCGCTGCAATCGAATCAGGGGAGACTCGCCGGCATCGATTTCGTGGATAAGAATTCTCAAGCACGCGCACGATCACCGGGGCATGGCCGCTATTCCTTTACTTCGCTGAATCACTTACATGGAACGACTCCCAACCGGTAATGTGGCTGCCGCAGCCTAAGCACCTGTGATTTCTCCTCGGTCTTTTAATCTCAGCGGGTCGAGTCGTATCAATTGACTCACGCCGTACGCGGCGTTACGACCGAAGGAGAAAAAAATGGCAGACCAGATGACTTTAGTAGCAATTTTCGGAACGGAGGCAGATGCGCGATCGGCAGTAGAAGATGCCGAGAAGAGCGGCATCGCGAAGTCCGACATCCACATGCACTCCGAAGCCGGCAGATTGGGGACAACAACTGAGGAAGAACACCGCGATCAAGGCTTCATGGGGTGGCTGAAATCGCTCTTTGGAAATAACGATCAAGAATACGAACGGTATCAAACGGCTGTCACCGGGGGCAGAACGATTGTTGCCATTGACACAACTGAAGATCGGATGGAGAGGGCGGCGGATTTGCTGGACCGGCACAACCCGTTGAGCGTAAATGCGGAACCGGCGAGTTCCGGTGCGGCAGTGTCGAGAGCGGCTTCCGCTCAGGCGAGCGTCCCGAGAACGGCTTCGGCCCAGGCGGGAGGACCGGCATCGTCCCCCGGGAATCAAACGGGGTCGATACCCGTGGTTGAAGAAGATATTAATGTGGGCAAACGGACCTTCATACGGGGCGGCGTCCGAGTGTACTCGAGAGTAGTTGAGGAGCCTTTCTCGGAGGACGTGCACCTGCGCGATGAGGAGGCGTACGTTCAGCGAGAGCCTGCCGACCGACCGGTGAAGGCCGGAGAAGTGCGCGCCGGCAACGAGGTGATCGAAGTAAAGGAGTATGCCGAAGAACCGGTAGTGGAGAAGCGGGCGCGAGTAGTGGAAGACGTTTACGTCGGCAAAAATGTGAACGAGCGGACGGAAACCGTTCAAGACAAGGTGCGGCACACCGAAGTCGATGTGCAGCCGCTTCAGCAAGAGCGTGCATCG
>JAICLJ010000292.1 GCA_025927575.1 Bryobacteraceae bacterium
CGCGCTCTGGAGCATGGGACAACACATCACGCCAACCAACAGCATGCCGAACGCTGCATAAGCTCGCATCAACGATCACTCCTCGTTTAGTTTTTCTAAGGGAACTTGGGTGTGAGCTTCGGAAGGGAATGCCCGATCGTTCGTTCAGGCCTCCGTCCCAGCGGCTCACGAATCAAGCAAATGAAGGAGGGGCTCTGGGGCTTTTTCGAACGGCATTGCCCGCTCGCGCCACCGCAGCCTCACGGAGCGGGAGGATAACGACTGGTGGATTATGGAGCGGTTTGCCGGCCGCCACGGCCATCGGCACAACAATGGCGCGGTTTGCCGAGTGACAGACTAAGCATTTGGCTTCGGAACTCGCCGAACCATGATGCGTATGGAGCGGCCCGATCAGCGCGGCGGATAGCGTAAAGAAGAAGAGGCACACATACGCTATTAGCCTTACCCTGCGCAACTTTGTGGAGATCGAGTCGTGCACTACCAGAAGTTGGGCGTCTCTCACGCCATGAGTGGTTATCGAAAACTGGAGCTGGATCGAAGTAACCCACAAGCAGATGAGCCGAAATCGAGCCGCCAGATCCCACTTTTATTGTAGCTTATTCAAATCGCGAAAGAACCGGTTCAGCGACCCTTATATGCCGAATAAAAACAATTTACTTCAAGAATGTCGTCGAGGCCTATAGAATAGAGCGTATGCAGTTCAGCACCAACAAGACGAAACGGACGCGGAAGAGCGCGGAAGAGAGCGCTACCGCTTCCTTGGAAGGTTCGGCAGCGCGTGTAGAAGAAAACGCAAAACCGCGCCAGAAGCGTACGGCGGAAAAATCGGCGGAGCCTCCGGTAATGACGAATCATCGTAAGGCGACAAAGAAAGCAGACTCCCAGCCTGCTCCGGCAGTTGAGCCGATTATTGCACGTCAACAAGTGACAGCGGGGGCTTTCATTAACGATCGAATTGTAAAGCGTGAGGATATCGCCAGACTGGCTTATTCTTACTGGGAACGGCGCGGATATCAGGGCGGCCACCCGGAAGAAGACTGGCTGCGCGCCGAACGCGAATTACAATTTTCGTAGAGGGACCTGGCCTCGGCGCCAGGAAACCAATTTCGAAATCATCCGTCTGTGGAAACAGAGGCAGCATGAAGGCGCTCCGCGTGAATGCCCTTAGCTCTCTCTGATCTTGTAAGCTTATATTCAAAGCTTTCAGTTCACGATGGATGCCAAAGCATGAGCGAACCTGATGGAGAA
The DNA here is from genome assembly GCA_025927575.1 of Bryobacteraceae bacterium. Taxonomy (GTDB): domain Bacteria; phylum Acidobacteriota; class Terriglobia; order Bryobacterales; family Bryobacteraceae; genus KBS-96. Next base: position 1,249 of record JAICLJ010000292.1, read on the forward strand.
CGAGATCTCCCGGTCGCTGTCGCGCCACCCGCCAAGGCCAGTTCGGCCTTGATTACGACTATTGCCTGGTTTCGGGATTTGATGCTGTCCGTCCTGATCGCGATGCTGATCATCCTGTTTCTCTATCGCCCGGTAAAGGTGGAGGGAACGAGCATGATGCCGAATCTGTACGATCAGGAGCGCCTGTTCATTAACCAGTTCAGCTATAAGTTCGGAGAGGGGATCAAACGGGGCGATACAGTGGTCTTCTGGTATCCGCAGGATACGACCAAGTCTTACATCAAGCGCGTAATCGGATTGCCCGGCGACATGGTGTCGATGAAAAATGGAACCGTCATTTTGAACGGTAAGCCGCTCATCGAAAAGTATGTCCCGCCGGAATACCAGGATCACTCCTCAATGGCGCCTCGGGTGGTTCCACCGCATGACTATTTCGTGCTTGGCGACGACCGCAGCGTTTCATATGACAGCCGAATGTGGGGTTTTGTTCCCCGCAGCTACATTTACGGGAAAGCGGTGTTCGTGTTCTGGCCTTTGGCGCACCTCGGATCGGTGAATTGAGTTCGTTATAGCGGGCCCATACGCCTTAGCGGCAGCTTAGGCGGCCATTTTCGAGAGCTGGAGTCCTCCAGTTCCGCCCCTGAATCGGCCAACCTTTGCGAGCGCTATGAGGTGTTGTCCCGAGCTGCTCAAACTGGTAAAATAAAGAGACAGTTTCCCATGTCAACTCCCGCCTTTTGAATCATTTGCGTGAGTCGATCCTGCTTCAGCATAGGAGTATCGTTTGCCCGATCAAGAAGGTCCCAAAACGCCGTCGCAGCCGCCCCCGAACGGCAGTGGCGGCGGCAGCCTGTTTCCTCCCGGTAGTAATCCAAATCTGATTCCCGTCAATATCGAAGACGAGATGAAGCGCTCGTATCTCGATTACGCCATGAGCGTGATCATTGGCAGAGCGCTGCCCGACGTCCGAGATGGACTGAAGCCCGTGCACCGGCGCATTCTGTATGGCCTGCATGAAATGGGTTTGCACTACAACCGGCCGACACGCAAGTGCGCGAAGATCGTCGGCGAGGTGCTCGGCAAGTTTCATCCGCACGGCGATGCGCCCGTTTACGATTCGTTGGTCCGCATGGCGCAGCCGTTCTCGCTGCGTTATCCCTTGATCGACGGTCAGGGCAACTTTGGCTCGGTGGATGGCGACCCGCCGGCGGCCATGCGGTATACCGAAGCGCGCCTTTCGCGCATAGCGGGCACGCTGCTTGAAGATATTGACAAGGAAACCGTCGATTTTCGGCCAAACTACGACGACAGTGAAGTCGAGCCAGAGGTGTTGCCGACTCGCGTCCCGAACCTCCTGATCAACGGCTCCTCCGGCATCGCCGTCGGCATGGCGACGAATATCCCGCCGCACAATCTCAGAGAAATCATCAACGCGGCGATTCTGCTGCTTAACGACCCTAAGACCCCCCTGGCGAAAATTTTTGAAACGGTGCCTGGGCCGGACTTCCCAACCGGCGGGTTCATTCTAGGGCGCTCGGGCATCCTCGACTACTACACGAGAGGCCGGGGCAGCATGAAACTCCGGGCCCGCGCCGCGACCGAAAAGAGCGGCAAGGATCGCGAGGCGATCATCGTTACCGAGATCCCATTCCAGGTCAACAAGGCACGGCTGATTGAGCAGATTGCGGCGTTGGTCGCCGATAAGAAGCTCGAAGGCATTTCCGATGTTCGCGACGAGAGCGATCGCGATGGCATGCGCATCGTTATCGAATTGAAGCGCGGCGAGCAGGCTGAGATCGTTCTGAATAATCTGTACAAGCACACGCAGATGCAGATTAATTTTGGCGTGATCATGCTTAGCATCGTCAATGGACAGCCTCGCGAGCTGGGCATTATCGACGTCATCAAGCGATTTCTAGAACATCGTACCGACGTTGTCCGCAGACGCACCGATTACTTATTACGCAAAGCTCGCGACCGCGAACATTTGCTGCTCGGCTTCCAGAAAGCCCTCGATCTTCTGGATGAAGTCATTCAACTCATTCGAGCATCGAGAACGCCGAGAGAAGCGCGCGAAGGCCTGATCGCCAGCTTTGAATTCACCGAAAAACAGGCGCAAGCTATCATCGAACTGCAATTGCAGCGCCTCACCGGCATGGAGCGGCAGAAGATTCTCGACGAACTCGCCGACATCCAGCGCATGATCGCCCAATACCTCGAAATCCTGGGATCTGAAGCGGTGTTGAAAGCTGTTATCGCCAAAGAATTGAAGGAGGTCCAGAAGGACTTCGGCGACGACCGCCGCACCGAGATCATCGAAGACACCGGCGAAATCCGGCTCGAAGATCTGGTGCAGATGGAAGATGTCGCCGTGACCGTTTCACGCGGCGGCTATCTGAAGCGCACCGCCGTTGACACCTATCGCCGCCAGACGCGCGGGGGCAAAGGCCGCATCGGTATGGGCACGCGATCGGAAGACGTGGTCGAACACCTCGTTATCGCTTCGACTCACGCCTACATGCTCATCTTCACCAATAAGGGCCGCGTGTACTGGTTGAAGATTTACGAGCTTCCCGACGCCGGCACCGCAAGCAAGGGAAAGCACGTTTCCGGTTTGATCAATTTGCAACCGAACGAAACCGTCAAAACGTTTCTGGCAGTGAAAGAATTCGTTCCCGGCCAGTACATCGTGATGGTGACCCGCAACGGCGTCATTAAGAAATGCGAGCTCACGGAGTTCAACAATCCGCGTTCGGCCGGTATCATTGCGGTCGCGCTGGACGATGACGATGAGCTGCTCGGGGCGAAAATCACCAACGGCCAGAACTTTATCTTCTTGGGCTCTCACGATGGCATGGCTATCCGGTTCCGGGAAGACGAGGTACGAGCGATGGGCCGCCCGGCGCGTGGCGTCCGCGCCATGGATCTGCGCAAAGGCGATTAC
>JAICLJ010000028.1 GCA_025927575.1 Bryobacteraceae bacterium
GTTCAGCAGCGTGTTCTGGAGATACTCATACGCCACACCGTGATATTCGTTCGTTCCGCCCTTGGTAATGATATTGACAACGCCGCCCGTTGTCCATCCATATTGCGCGTCGAAGTTCGTGGTTTGTACTTTAAACTCGTCTGTCGAATCCACCGGGGGAACGTAGGCAACTGAAGTCCCCGACGCTGAAATGTTGGATACACCATCGATCAACACTTCGTTGCCGGACGGCTGTCCACCGTTGATCGAGATGTTCGACGATCCGCCGATATCGAAGGGGCGTAGGCGCTGCACTCTTGATGTAACTGCCACGCCTGGAGCCGACCAGGCGGCCGCGAAGATGTTCCGGCCTTGCAGTGGAGCGTTTTCGACTCGCGCCTTGTCAATCGTCAATCCGCGATCCGCGGAATCCGCCTGGACTACGGACGCATCGGCCGTAACCTCAACGGTTTGCTGCAAGTTGCCGACGCTTAGCGTAATGTTCAATTCCGCCGTTGCGGCAACCTGCAGTTGCAGGCCCTGGCTCACGGAACGTTGAAATCCGGTTTTCTCAGTCGTCACTCGGTATTCGCCAGGAGACAGGGATAAGATCTGATACCGGCCATCGGTATCGGTCGTCACGGTGGAAACTTGCCCTGTAGCGACGGACTTCGCTTCGACTTGCGCGTTCGCGATGCCGGCTCCACTGGTATCGGTCACTCTGCCCGAGATAGTGCCAAGAAATGCCTGGCCGCGAAGAATCGCAGCAAAAATAATGGCGATGAAAACTACTTGTAACTTGTGAGACATATGCGGACTCCTGTTGTACTGCATTTCTGCTTTCTTTCCCTCGGACGGCAAGCTATCCGATCCGTGACATACTCCCAATATGGTTCAGGAAGTAATCTCGTTCTCATATAATGTCTTTCCGCTGCTATCGATGAGCTTCACTTTGATGCTGCGCTCGTTCACTTCGACCACGGCAAACCCGTGTGTTTTGCTTTTAAATTGGATCCTGCCGGATTGCTTCATGTCGTATAAATTGGCTCCGCCGCCGCCGGCCACGATGAAATGCAGCTTCCCTTCCGGTTTGAACACCTGCAGATTGTGATCGTGCCCTGCAATATACAAGTCGGCAGAATCCTTCAAGAGCGGCAGTAAGCGTTCGATCAACACCTTGTTATCGCCGCGCGTGGCCGTCGCCGAATAGAAGGGATGGTGGGCGTAGACGATCTTCCATTTCGCGCGGCTCTTCTGCAATTCGTCCTTTAACCAGAGCAATTCGGCTTCGGTCAAGTAGGCCGTATCGAGCGCAAAGAACTGGGCCGGCCCCGCCGTATATGTGTAATAGGGCGAGGGCATCTGCCAGCTATGGCTCTGGCGGGAATAGAGAACTTCGGCGGCCGCACTGCCCGAGTTGAGCCAGTCGTGGTTGCCGAGTGAAGGGTAAAAGGGGATTCCTAACCGGCCGTAAAGCTTTTCCCACCAATCGTGCCAACGCGGGTCGCTGGTGCTTTCGGCCCCGCGCGGATAGAAGTTGTCACCGAGAGTAATGCCGAAGCCGAACGGCTTCTTCTCGTGTATTTTCAAGACTTCGCCGGCGACGATCTTCTCATCCTCCGAACTATTCCCGAAATCGCCAAACGCCACAAACCGTATGGAGGCGTCCGCCGGCTTCACGGAAAAAAGCGGCGGAGGTGGATACAGGAAGGGAGGAAAAGAACTTCCGTTCAGAAGCGGAAGCCATTGTTGCTCCATCTGCGCGTATCGCCTTAAGGCGGCGGGGTCGCTGGAGGCTTGGGCGTCTTCGCGCCGCTTGTCGAGCAGTTTACGCAACGGCGCCGTATCGGCGGAATATAACTGCTCAAAAGCAATCCGCGCTAGTTGGGGATCGTCGTTCGCGCCAGCCCAACGCTCCAGCGCCGCGCGTGCCTGCGCATCTCCGCTGTCTGCGACGCTCGCCGCAAGCAGGCGCGAGCAGTAACGCCGATCGCGAGGACATCGATTGGCATCCACCAGCGCGATCAGAAAGGGCGTTACAGCCACGCCACCGGATTTCTGCATCGCAGAGAGCGCGGCAGCGCTGGTGCTACGATTTTGCGGATCCAGAATCGCCATTCCCTGCCGTCGAAGCTCGGAAGGAAGCTGATTGAGAAGCTGGGAATTCTCCGCCAGTGTACGTTGTGATGCCGGCGACTGCGCTCTGGCGGGCCATGTGCCTGCGAGAGCGAGAGCTAGAAACGTGAAAAACAAAGGGGTCGCGGGCCCTAGGCGGCCGGCAAGAAATTGCCCCCACTGTGCACTTGTGCCTGTGTTGGTCCCCTTCAACGAACTCACCCAACCCCACTTGAGAAATCTTAGGTTCAACGATACCCTAATTAGTTTCGCAGCGCAACAAAATAACGACAACAAGCCCATAATTTTTGCAGACGAGGTTGCGCCCAGGTGAGCAGGCCGCAATCGAGGACCGAGGGCAATAGGCACACAGTCAATCCGATGACGCCGGTCCTGGCGGGCCGGGCATTGGATGGCTCGGGAGGCAGGCTCAGACCTCCGGGGGCCTCAGCGTATGCCACCCCGTTCGTTCCTGATAAGCGTGACCCAGCGATAATCCGGTTAGTTCGTCTCCGGCGCGAGTTACTATTTGCATACCGAAGGGCAGGCCCTCGCTGGTAAAACCGCAAGGAACCGTCAGCACGGGAACGCCGGCGAAATTGAAGGGCCTTACAAGCCGCGTCGATGCAAGGCCGATATCCTCATGACCGCCGGCCAATTCGATTTCACGCTGCTTGAGAAGCGGCGCCGGAATGGGAGTTGCCGGAAGAAGCATTGCTTTCAACCGGCGGAATCGGGCGCGGAGCTTCTTTTGGAATTGCCGCCGGAATCGTTGCGCGTTGATGTAATCGACAGCGGAAACCAGGTGACCCTGTTCGATCAAAATTCTGACATCTTCGCTGAAGGCTTCCGGCTGTTCGACAATCCGGCGATGATAAACGGCGGCGCCGTCGGCCATCTGCATCAGATGAGCGACCTCGCCCACCTCCACTGCGTCAGGAATCTCAACTTCTTCCAGTTCGACGCCGGCGCACTCCAATTCGCGTTCTGCCTGCGCCATCGCCTCGGCGATTTCCGGGTGAAGATGGCCGATGAACGACCCGCGCACAACGCCGACGCGCCATCCGCGGATCGAAGACTCCAGGTTCGCTCCCCACGCGGGGCATGACCCCCGAAGGCAGGACGGATCGTTCTTGTCGACGCCAGCCACTATTTCGGCCGCGAGCGCCGCATCCTTCACCGTTCGCGCAAATGGCCCGACATGATCGAGGTTCACAGAAAGAGGAATAACTCCGTGGCGGCTGATCCGGCCATAGGTTGGTTTTAATCCAGTGACGCCGCAGTAAGAGGAAGGAATGCGAATGGAGCCGCCGGTATCCGTCCCGAAGGAGGCGAAGCTCAAACCGGCGGAAACGGCAGCGGCGCTTCCCCCGCTGGAACCGCCCGGAATGCGCGACCGGTCCCACGGATTGAGACACGGCCCGTAATACGGATTATCGTTTGTAATGCCATACGCGAGCTCGTGCAGGTGCGCCTTGCCGAGAAGAACGGCGCCGGCCGCTTTCAGCCGCGCGACGACGGTGCTATCGAAATCCGGCACAAAGCCGCGGTAAATGGGCGAGCCGCCCGTGGTTTCAACGCCACGAGTGAAAAACAGATCTTTCACCGAAACCGGTACGCCATGCAGCGGCCCGCGCCACTCGCCTGCCCGAATTTCAGTTTCGGCAGAGCGCGCTTGTTTCCGCGCTTCATCCGCTGTTACTTTTAGGAAGGCGTTTATCCGCGGATTGAGACGCTCGATGCGGGCCAGCATCACCTCTGTCACTTCCACGGGAGACAAACCCCCGGTGAGATAAGCGCGCCCCAACTCGTCCAGCCTGAGATAGGCAAGCTCGTTCGGAGTCATTCGTCTACTCGGCTATCCGCGGATCGAAGGTGCAGGCCGGCTCCGTCGCGTCGAGATCAAGTCGAGATAACCATTGCGCGGTTTGCCGCAAGCGCCTGCCGGCCGGAACCAGCCCCTTCACGCGATCCTCCGGCAGTGGAAGACCGCACCAGTTCGTCAATGCCGCGATTAGCTGCTCTTCAATTGAATCTGTTTCACTCATCTGTTGCTTCATTGCCCCAAGACCGGCTTGGCAAACACGTCATTCAAGGCCAAGCAAATTGCTCCATGCAGATGTGGAAGCTCTCGTTCCAATCGCGCCCGCCGGAGTACGGTTCCCGCGCGCAGCGATCGAAAAACAGCCTCAACGGGCTCGCGAATCACGTCCCAAGCGCCCGTAATCTCGCCCGCGAGAATCAACTCGCCCGGATTTAAGGCGAACGCGATGTTCGAGACACCGAGTGCGATATAGGAAGCAGTTTCCCGCAGAGCGGCCACCGCCGCGCGATCGCCGCTCCGAGCGGCCTGGATCAATTCGATAAAGCGCTCCTTATGGAAGGCCGCTTTCGGCTTATATCGTTTCCAGGTGGCCTTGTTTCTGATATATCGTTCCCAACAACCCGACCGGCCGCAACTGCACTTGTCGCCCTTCGGGTCAATGATCATGTGCCCGAACTCGACGGCAAACTCGGAATCGTGACCGCGATACAACTTGCCGTTCAGCACAGCGCCGGACCCGACGCCGGACTCTCCAATGCTGATGAAAACGAAATCTGACGGCCGTTCTTGCTCACTGGCTTTCCGAAGCCAGAGTTCGGAGAGCGCTCCGAGATTGCTATCGTTATCCGCGCAGACTGGGACGCCGATCTTGCGCTGCATTTCATCTCGCAAGGAGTATCCGGAGAACTCCGGCAATCCCGGGCTGAACTTGACCCGCCCTGTCTTGGCGTTCACGAAACCGGGAAAAGCGATTCCTATCCCCCGCAACCGATCGACTCGCATCTCCCGCTGCATTTTGGTAACGGTCCGGCGAAGCTCCTGAACAAACGGGACCGGCTCCTGGATTGTCGGGAAGGACCAGATCTTATTGAGAGAGCCATTCAGTCCGGCGAAGGCCACAAGCGTCGTGGCCGGCTGCACATACACGCCTATAACCGGGTAAGCCGAATCGTTCAATCTCAGATGAGTGGGCACTCGTCCACGGCCCGCGCTCATGGGACGTTCTTCCGTCAACATGCCCTCGTTGACAAGCTCGTCGATGATGGCGGACACATTGCTTCGAAACATTCCTGTCCGCCGGGACAGGTCCGCTCGCGAAATAGGCTGTTCGCTACGAACCAGATTCAACAGGATGGATCGATTGATATCCCGCACCGATCCGGTGGTCGCCGTCAGGAGTTTTTTGGGCCGCGCGGCTTCACCCTCGCTCGACATAAGGCTGTAACAAGGATATTCATAATTAGTCTTGGATCGCAACAAATTTTCAATAAGGGGCGTGCCCGATCAACACAGGCGAAACAGAAGGCAGGGCTGCCGCGCTGAAAATCAGGCGCAGCCCAGGTCGAAGCCGGCGATCAGGACGCTGGCCAAGAAAATGAGTTGAATTAAGATCCTAATTCCAAGCTTGGGAACGGGACGGCCGCCAATTGTCATGTGATGACGCGCCGCATGGACATTAGCCGGAAATATGGCAATTAACATCAGCGCCAGACCCAGCGCGGCGACGGTCACGGTGGCCGGAATCAACAAACCGATTGCGCCCAATATTTCGAGTATCCCCGTGATTGTCACCCACCGTTCTGGCTGTTTAAACGGAGGGGGAACCATTTTCACCAGATCCGCGCGTTTCGCTCCCCAGTGGGCGCTCGCGGTCAAAAGGAACATGACCGCCAGGGCCAGACGCAAGGCGTGATGGTAGCCGGCAAAATAAGGGATTCCCGCCATCCCTAGAAGTACAAAAAGGAGAAAAGCGGCTGCGAGCACAACCAACGGGATCATTCCCGCATGATACAGGCTACGGGAAGCTCGCGAATCTCTTCACGGCGCGCTATTTGCGTTCGCGAGTGAGCCTGGATGGCCGAGATCCATTAGCAACAACGCCATCTCCGCCGCCGTCCAGTAGTGCGTCGTTACATAGGGAGGTTTCGCCCAGCCGCGCACCTGGTTCCAAAGATGAAAGCTGTTTTCTTCACCGCGGCCGTCCGACCAGGTATAGAAACCCGGGGAGGCTTGATGCGCAAGAAACCACTGTACGGTTTTTTCCGCTTTTGGCCGGTCTCCCAGTTCCAGCCAGTTGTGCGCTTCAGCGAGGCTGAAATAGGTCCACAGCGGAGTCTGCCGGAATCCTCCATCGGCCGTTCGCAGACGGTTCCAGCGCTTCGACATAAGCTGCTTCAGCAGGTTTTTCGATCTGGCGCCAATTTCAGATGGCCACAACGCGCTGGCGAATGCCCGCTCGTCATCTCCAATTTTGCCGCGAAGCGCTTCCTCCCAGGCCGTCTGCGTCTCCTGCGCTTCCACCCGCCAGCGGGCCGCATCCGCTCGCTTGCCGAGGCGATCGGCCATGGTGGCCGCTTCGCGAAGCCCGGCAAAACTAACGGCATTCACAAACAGAACAGGGCGATGAAAGTCCATGCGTCCGATGATGAGCCCGTCTCGCACCGGATCGCATACGAGATCCAGATCCTTGTCGTTCCGATGAGCGGGCACGATGGGGCCAAACCATGGTTCTCTAATGGAAACGTCCGTGTGACGCATCCGAACGATGAACTGCGCCTTCCTGCGAACCGCCGGCCACATTCGCTCCGTAAAAGCAGGGTCATGGGCGACCGATACTGTTTGACCGATCGCCCACAAGGCCAGCCCGGGCGCGTCGGCTTCCGATCCGAATCCTCCAAAAAAATCATGTTCGGCGAAATACGCGCATAGGCTCTTTGCAAGGTCGACCTGACCGGCCCGAGCTAACGCGACCACGACGTAGGCGCCATCCCGCAGCCAGGCAAGCGGATAGGTCAGCGGATCGCCGGGCCGTGTCTCGTTCCGAACCAGGGACATCATCAGTTGCGCGATCTGCGCATTCAGACAAGCGGCGAGGCGCGGATCCGAAAACTGCCACGGACCCACAGCGCGTGCCGACCCATACGGCAGGGTGTAAACCGGTCCGAATCGCAAATCGGTAATCTCGATACGGCTCTTGGGCGCAAGTGTCACATCGGCACGACGCCAGCCCTGCCGCTCAGGGCCTTCGTCCGAAATGCGAATGGACGCTGCGGGAGGAGAGAACAAAAGTACCCAGCGATTCTCAATCAGCAGCCTTCCGTACCGGTTCTCGAGACTGTGAATCGAGCCGCCGGCGGGCCCGCCGCTGCGGATCGAAAGATGCAGCGGCAATTGCGTAGAGCTTTCCGCGGAAATGAACCAATGCCCAGGAAGATTCGACCACAGCACTTCTCTGAAACGTTTGGTCGAGGTGATCACCAGCGGAAGACGGCTGTCACGCGCCCACTCGAGGTGCTGGCGAATCTCGGCGATCGGAGCGGTTTCAGCATCATCAAGAGACAAGCCGAAACTTCCGGGCACGGGACTGAAGCTCCCGCCGGGTTCAATATAGGACTTACGCCACTCCGTGGTTCCCGGCCATGCATAGACGATGTGCCCGGAATTGCGGGGCCACGCACGATCGGGATGTAACGCCATTTGCCGGAGCAACAACTCGCGCTGCGATGCGCCTGCCGCTAGCAGGCAAAGCGCCGCAGCTAACAGAGGAGCACCCCACTTATGCATCGCGCAGTTCTCGATACGTCGTGAGCCGGATGCCAGCCTCGGCGAGCAGCCGTTTCACAGCCGGGGACGTCAGCGCTTCGAGTTCACGCTGGCGGCTCTCTTTCAGCCGTGTCGCCGCCTTCCGCAACTCGGTTCCGAGGTAACCGGGATGGCACATGAATTCCGTCGAGCCCGGTCGCAGCGTTTTGAGTGCTTTTGTAAAGGAACCCTCGCTCAGTGAATCGGTGAGGCGGAAGCCCGCGAAGTGATCGGTTGAACGGAGTCCCGCCTTGCGGAGCCGCCTCCGATACCAGCGATCCATTCCCTGCACTGGAAGCCATCCCGTATCAAATGGAAGCCTGATGAATGGCACGTCAAACTCGTGGGCCAGGCGAACCACAGCCGAGAAGACCGGCGGCAACACATGGGTGTGCTTATGGGTGTCGAAATGCGTCGGATGTATTCCACAGGCAAGCAGTTTCTCAACCTGGGGCCGCAGCTCGAAATACGGATCGACACGCCGCGTGATAAGCGCCTTTATCAATTCCGGAAATTTTTCAAGCAACGGATCTCCGCTAATCAAGGAGCGCCCCTGCAGCAGCACGAGATGACATCCCACGTCTAGCGATGGCGTTTCTCGCGCAAGGCGGGCTGCATCGTCATAGGCGTCGCCGTTCGCCATCAACGTGGTGGCGGTCACCACACCATTGCGGTGAGCCTCGACGATCCCGGCGTTCACATCAACCGTGAATCCAAAATCGTCCGCGTTGACGATCAAATGCCTTGCGATGCTCAAATGCGGCGCCTGCGAAGTACTCGCGATTCCACCGGATCAGAATAGGTGCAACTGGATGCGCAGAAACTTCTTGGGATTGGCGCGGAAATCCTTCAGAAGCTCATGCAATTCGCGCGTTGTCCCGTTCAGCGAATCGTAAAGCTGCGGGTTTACCATCAGTTGTCCGATCGTGCCCTGCCCGGAGTTGATCTTGTCGATAGTCGTCTCCATCTTTGTCAAAGTATCCGAGATCTGGTTCGACAAGCGCTGGTTGGTAAGCAGTTGGCCGGCCGTCCCCTTGCCCTCATTCAGATTCGCGAGCAGGGTATTCAATTGCGACACGCTCGAATGCAGATCGTTATAAAACGCGGGGTCTTTGATGAATTTGCCGGCCGATCCCTGGCCGGCTTGTATTCCTTGCATTACAGAATCGAACCGGGTCAATGTCGTTCGCAGGTCCTTATAGAGTTCATCATCATGGACCAGCTTTCCAACCGTGCCCTTGTCCGAATTTAGTGTGGCGATCAAGGCCTGGAGCTGCCCTACCGCGTCATTCAAGTTCTTGTAGAGCGTGTCGTCCACAAGAAACTTTCCGATCGTGCCCTTGCCGGATTCCACCTCGCTGACAATCGTCTGCACTTGTTGCAAAATGCCTTGCAGTGAGCCAAGCACCGAATAACCCTGCTGAACGAGTTCGTCGAACTGACGCGTATCGAGCGCGGGCAAGTCGGCGCCGGGCTTAACGGTCTGCGGGCTTTGGCCCTTCTTGATGTTGAGGAATTTCGTGCTGCCGAGGAGATTATCGGAAGAAATGGAGACTACCGAATCTACGGGGATATCTTTCAGCATGTCCTGGTCAACTTCGAAATCGACACGAATGACGCGCCGTGGATCGTTCGATCCGGACAGCGCGACCTTCTTCACCGTGCCTGCCTGGATGCCGGCAATTCGCACCGCGGCGCCCGCCTGAAGGGACGCCGCATCGTCGACATAGGTGTGAAGCGGAACTTCGGTGACGAAGAATTTCTTGTTTCCGGTTAGCAGAAAAATCAGCAGTACGATGCACGAAAGAGCCACGATCGCCAGGATGCCGACCCTCAATTGCGCCAAACTCACTTTATTTTTGCTGGCCATAATGTCCCTCAGTGTTTTACGAACCGCCGAATGTAAGGATCGGTCGTCTGATTAAGCTGTTCCCGCGATCCGGAAAAGACGATTTCACCCTCTTTCATGACAAAAAACTGCGTCGGCGCACATTCGCGATCGTCTTTGCCGGCTTCGGGAACGGGCACAAGTTCTTCCGCTCCGGCATCATACCGGAAGTCAGCCATCAACTCCCCATCCTGGAAGCGATGGGTCACAATCAGCGAGGCTGTCTGGCGCACGTCGCGCTCCTTGGCGATCAGCGCCATGATCGTATTCGCTGTGATGGGATCCAGCCCCGCCGTGGGTGAATCATATAAAACGAGTGGAGGCTCAGTAACGATGGCTCGCGCAATGCCGACCCGCCGCCGCATTCCCCCCGAGAGCTCGGCCGGCAATTTGTCGAGCGTTTGCTCCAGTTCCACGAACCGCAAAGCCTCGCGCACTCGGTGCTCCATTTCTTCTTCGGAAAGCCGGCTCTCGGCCTGCTGGTTCCGAAGAGGATACTCCACGTTTTCGCGGACCGTTAGAGAGTCGAAAAGCGCCCCCTCCTGAAAGAGCATGCCGGCCTTCGCCCGCAGCGGGAACAGCTCGCGCTCACTGCAATTTGTGATTTCCTCGCCGAAGAGGCAGATCTTCCCGGAGTCCGGCTGAATCAGCCCGATGGCCGCCTTCAACAGGGTCGTTTTCCCGCTGCCGGCCGCACCAAAGATAATCCGTGTTTCGCTCTTCCGCAACCCGAAACTCACGTCCCGAAGAGCCCAGCTCTCCCCAAACTGTGTGCTCACATCGTCGAATTGTACGAGCGCGTCAACGTCTTCGGGCATCTGGAGTTCTCATAAATTGACGAATATCTTGTCGATCAACAGGGCCACGAAAAAGATCCAGATCGACGACGAGACAACGGCTTGCGTTGTGGCGTGACCAACGCCCTGCGTGCCGCCCGAAGTCCGCATTCCGTAGAAGCAGCCCACCAATGCGATAATGATGCCAAAGATAAAGGGTTTGATCAGCCCCTGAGCGAGATCGTTGTAGACGAGAACTTGCCACGAGCTGGTCCAGTATTCGGTGGCGGTGAGCAGACCAAGGAGCGGCACCGACACGAGATATGCTCCGAATAGACCGATAGCGTCTGCAATCACGGTGAGCAGCGGCAGCATGACGGCGGTAGCGATCAGCCGGGGCGTGATGAGCTTCTGAACGGGGTCGGTCCCTAACGCTCGCATGGCGTCGATCTGTTCCGTGACCTTCATGGAACCGAGTTCGCTCGCGATTCCCGACGCATTTCGTCCGGCTACCAGCAAAGCCGTCAGGACGGGGCCCAACTCGCGTACAAGTGTTAGTGAAACGATGGCGCCCACCTGGCTAGCGGCGCCATACGTATTCAAAGCTCGAGACATCTGCAGCGCAATAATGGCGCCGCTGAAGAATCCGGTCAGCATGACAATCGTCAAACTGCCGAATCCGATGATGTCCATCTGGATCAACACATCGTCGTAGTAATGGGGGCGCCTGAAGATATTTTGGAATGCGCGGCCAGCTACTAATACGAACTCCTGAAAGGAGGCGATCAGATCCGTCAGGAAGTTGAGCAAGAATGGGCTCCCCGACAAAGCCTTGCTCTCATACTGCTCGATGCTACCATACGTGCGAGCAAGAAGTGCTGACAGATGAAAGGTTTAACGGAAATTTCGGGCATTCGGGTCGGGCATTGTACAAACTTAGATGCTCTTACCGGCTGCACTGTTGTTCTCTGCGAGGCGGGCGCTGTGCCGGGCGTTTCCATTCCCGGTTCGGCTACCGGCACTGAAGAGATAGACCTACTTAAACCCGGGTCCATTACAAACCGGATCCACGCCGTGTGTCTGGCCGGCGGCAGCGCGTTCGGCCTGGAAGCGGCTTCCGGGGTGCGCCGCTACCTGGCCCAAAAGGGCATCGGATTCCCCACACCGGCGGGGCCTGTGCCACTTGTCACCGCCGCCATTCTCTACGATCTTGGTGTAGCAAAGCCCGGCATTCATCCGAATCGCGAGATGGGAGAAGTAGCGGCTGCGGCGGCAAACGACGGTCCCGTTCAGGAAGGCGCAGTGGGTGCGGGTACTGGCGCTACCGTGGGCAAATGGTTCGGCCCCTCCCGCATGATGAAGAGCGGTGTGGGTTCCTACGCCGTGGAGATCGGCAGCGGAGTTCGGGTGGCGGCTCTGGCAGTGGTGAATGCGCTGGGAGATGTTATCGACCCGAAGAACGGCCGGATTGTCGCCGGAGCGCGTCAATCGCCGCACAGCCGCGAATTCGCTAATACCGCAGAAGCGATGAAACATGGGCCGCCAGGAGGTTTCACGCATGGCAATACAACGCTGGTCGTGGTAGCGACGAATGCCCTGTTAAGCCGTGTGGAAGCCGGCAAAGTGGCTCAACTCGCGACCATCGGGATGGCTCGCGCAATCTCTCCGGTCTTCACCATGAGCGACGGTGACATCTGCTTCGCCCTTTCGGCCGGCGAGAAGCGGGCTCCTGTGGACGCGCTGGGCGTGGCCGCATCCGAAGCGGTAGCGGAAGCAATTCTGCGGGCCGCGCGACTGGCGCCGACCATTCACGGCATCCCCGGCTTGCGGGGCGGAGCACCTTCGTCGTCAGAATGAATCTCCCGCTGGAGCTGTTCTGCATACAATCGTTTCACGATATGGACGAACAGCAACTCAGCCAAAACCTACACCGTAAGATTACGGAGCACATCTTCGTTAACTCGCCCACGATGCTCGCATTGTGTCTGACCGTGATCGGATTGTTGAAGATTTACGCTTCACTTCAGCGGATTACAACGCTCGCCGATAACTTGCTGGCGATTTGCCTCGTGGCATTCCTGCTGGCAACCATCTTTTCGTATCTCGCGCTCCGCGCCATTCCCGAAAGACGCGTCCGCGTGATGACGCGAATAGCCGACTGGTTATTCCTTTCGGGACTGACATGCGCGACGGCCGTCGCATTATTCGTCGCATTCGTATTGGCGGGTTAAGCTTGAGCATGGCTCTGCTCGAGCGTCTGTTTCTCGTGCTGTGTGCCGCGTTCCTTGTGAGTCAACAAGGCGTCGCAGGTTCGTCGCTCGATCAGAACGCTCTTAAGATGCTGTACGATCCCGGCGGATGGGAATACATAGCTGTTTTAAATCTTGATAACGGCGTGCATATAACGGCAACGTGCTTCGTTGCAGGACAACTCAGGCCGGAGGAATGCCGTGGAACCCTGAGGTTCACAGCGGATGGCAAGTTCGTTCAGAATATCCAGATTCACGGTGAGGACGTGCAGCGGCACGGCACTTATGAGCTGGACGACGATCAAATAACGTTTCGCGATGAGCTAGGCACGCAAGATGGTCCCTACAAACTGCGAGTTAGCACGAAAACGAAAACCATGCGCATCAGCATGAGGCAGGCGGGGGTGCTGGTGGGCGCCGACTTCCACCTGGAACGCGATTACGGCAAATCAAAAGAGCCAAAGAAGTAGGCAGGGGTGGAAGCGCGCTTTAGACCGGCTCGTGTTCCAACTTTTCGAGGAGTTGCTTGGCCGCGAGGAGGCTCGCCAATTTTTTAGTGCTGGCACGGGCCCGGCTAGCCAGTTGCTCGCCCAGGCGAACTTCGATAACGAAAACCTTCGCGTGGTCCGGCCCTTCCTCTGCGACAACCGAATAATGGGGATTAGGAAGTCCAAGCGCTTTCGCGCGAGCCTGCAAATCGACTTTCTGATTATTCTCCTGCGTGGTCTCATCGAGGTCCGGATTGGCTTTCAGGATGTGCTCCTCAATAAACTGGCGAACAGACACGATGCCGCCATCCAGGTACACAGCAGCAATGAGCGCCTCGACGGCATCTGACAGAAGCGCGCGCCGCTCGCGTCCTCCACTACGATCTTCGCCCCGGCCAAGCAGCAGGTATCGCCCGATGTCGAGATCCAGCGCGCAGCGATGCAGATGCGCCGCGCTGACGAGGTGAGCCTTCCAGCGGGAGAGCTGTCCTTCACGAGCGTCGGGCCGGCGCAGAACCAACGCCTCGGCAATCACAAAGCCGAGCACGGAATCGCCTAGAAACTCAAGCTGTTCGTTATCTTCGTGCTCCTGGCCGGAAGACGTGCGCCCTTCGAGCCACGAGCGATGAGTGAGCGCCCGCTGTAGTAACTCGCGACTGCGAAACCGATAGCCGATTCCAGCTTCCAGCAGTTCGCGATCCGCTTCCATCTTGAGGCGCCAAGCGCTTCCTATTTACCGCCCTTCGCCTGTTGCGCTTTTGCTTTCTCCTGCTGAGCGAATTGCTTAATATTCGCCGGAGCGTCGTTCATGGCGAGCACCCGATCGGCAGTCGTAATCGCGTTGTCGGGTTGCTTAGCGTTGTTGTAGGCGTCGGCAAGGCGGACCAGGATAACGGGATCGGGACGTGTATCGGCCGCAGTCTTGAAATTGGTCACAGCGTCGTCGTACTTCTTCCGAAGCACGGCGGCTGCGCCCATGGACGCATACGCCTCAGCAGTTAACTGCTTCTTTTCCTGATCCCATTGCTCATCGGTCACCTGGCCATTCGGCTTAGAAGCGGACTTGAGCGCGGCGATCGCCTGTTGCGCATACCTATCCACTTTTGCGAGTTTCTGCTCTTTGTCGAGGTCGAACTCCTTCGTATTCTGCGCCGTGGCCGCAGCCATGGCAGTGAGCGCCTCGTAATCGTTCGGATTAGCTTGCGTCGCTCGCGCGCCGTAAACCATGACCTTCGCATAGTCATTCGCTTGTTCGGCCGACTGTACCGCCATGTCGAGGAGCACTTGCTTATATTCGGTGTCGGCAAAATTTTCAAGAACGTTTTCAATTGCCGCGATGCGCTGTTCAGGATCGGTTGCGGCCTGTACCTTTTTCAACGCGTCAAGTTCTTTTTGCGATTTGGCGCGCGGTCCCTGCGGCTGCGCGGTCTGAGCTTCTCCCGATTGCGCTTGGCCGGGCTGTTGAGGGGATTGCTGGCCGAACGCGGCGACCGCAAAACCGAGCATGGCGGCGGCCGTCAAGAATTGCTTCTTCATTGCTGTTGATCTCCTGCTACTTTCGCTAAATCGTTTTGAGCGGCGTCACGGGCCTTCGCGGAGGCTCCGTCAATCGCCAGTGCCCGCTTAAATTCGTCCGTTGCCGTTTTGGCGTCTTCATGCAGCATAGCGAGCCTGCCCAGATACACGTGAGACCAGGCGGCAAGCTGCGGGTTTGGGTTCAACTCGATGACTTTCTCGAACAGCGACGTTGCCCGATCAGCCTGCCGTTCCTGCACGGCGACCCGCGCCAAACCGTAATAGGCTTCACCATGCATCCGGTTATCGTCGGTCTGCTGCAACGCTTGCTGAAACAACTTTTTCGCGCCGACATAATCGTGTTGATCGTAAAGCGACTCGGCTTGTTCAAGCGTCTGGTTCGCCTGGCTCATCTGTTGCACCGACTGTGGCGGTACAACCACTTTCTGGGGAATGGATTGAACGAACTCCACTTTCTTTAGACGCTTCCGTTCTTTATCGACGTCAATGGCATTGATCAGATCCGGATAATACAGGCGCATGGCTTCCGGTTGCTTCTCATAGAAGGGCAACAAATCGGCGAAAGCGGCTGTCAAAACGTATCCTTCTCGCATCGCTTCATCCACATAGGCCTGCCGTTTTTCGGCGCCATGCATGAGGCGACTCTCGACGGCCTTGATCAAACACTGCGTCACAAGCAGCGAAAAATCGTTCTTGTAAGCCTCGTCGAGCGCCGGCGCTTCCTCGGCAAACTTTCTCAAATCCTTCTTGGTGTCAATATCCCTGCTGAACCGTAGACTGAGCGGATCTAGTAAATATGACAAATAAGCTGCGCGCAGCTGATCTACAAGGGGATCATAGGCGGGCGTGATGACGACAAAGTAATCGCCCTTGTAGCTTCGTACCTGGACCTGGTTGGGCGAGGCAAGCAAAGAAAGATAGATTTGAAAGCCTCGACCGGCAGCGCCACTGGTCGGATTACGCAGATAGGCGTTGGCTTCGAGGAGCGCATTTACAACCGGACCCTGATAACGCTGGATGGCTCCCAGGTAGGCGTTTTGAGATCTGGCCCACAAATCCTCAATGTTCGCTTCCTTATAGAAGCGGCCGAGGATGTCGCTGAAGCCGATGAGCGGCGAGACATCGGGCGGCAGATCGCCTTCATCCAGTTTAAAGCCGGGGGGCCCTCCGGCCAAAAGGGCGAAGGAGATGTACTGGCTGAGAGTCGCCGTATCCGTACCTTTCCGATGCTCCTGGTAGAAATGTTTCAGTTCGCCCATCGCCGGGATATTGCGCTTGGCTAGTTCAGCGCGGATTTGGTTGCGGATCGGGTAATTCGCGGCGGAATTCAGGTCGACGTCGTACCCTGCAGCATTGATGGCGGCCATCGTGGTGAACAGCGTGATGCTGACGTCGAATTGGTTCTCCGTCGAACGTGCGGGCTGTGGAGTGTCGGCGGCGAGTGCGGAACTGCCGACAAGAATGAGGGGCAACCAGAAGCGGAAAGCAGCGCGGAGGGTCAAGACAACCTTAATGAGTGGGCGTGAACTAATTTCTCCGAACAGTGTAGCAAGATGCGGGCTGCCGCCGGAACGGCGCAGGGGCCATCGCTGCAAACCCGCATCTCCTACAACAATTCCGCGGCCGTAAAGAAGAATGGAATTTCCTGAGCGGCTGTCTCCGGCGCATCAGAGCCATGCACCGCATTTCGCTCGATGCTCTCGGCGAATTTCTTGCGAATAGTGCCCTCGGCCGCATTCGCGGGATTGGTTGCGCCCATCACGTCGCGCCACTTGGAAATCGCGTTTTCGCCCTCGAGTACCAGGACGACCACCGGACCTTCGCTCACAAATGTAACCAGACTGGGATAAAAAGGCCGCTCTTTGTGGACCGCGTAAAACGCCTCCGCCTCCGGTCGCGCAATGCGCCGCATTTTCATGCCGGCGATGCGAAAACCGCTGTCCCGGATGACATTCAGGATGTCTCCCACGTAACCATTGGCCACCGCATCAGGCTTAATCATTCCAAACGTGCGTTGCAAACTCATTCTTTCGCTTTCTAGCTCCGTCTTCTCAATGTTTGCCGGCGAGCGCCGCTTGCATCTTTTCACCCATCAGAGCGGGCGAGGGGCACGTAATGATGCCGGCGGCTTCCATAGCTGCGATTTTGTCCTCCGCTTTACCGGAGCCACCCGAAATGATGGCGCCCGCATGACCCATGCGGCGTCCTGGAGGCGCGGTCTGGCCGGCGATAAATCCCACAACCGGCTTGCGAACGTGTTCCTTGACGTAAGCCGCGGCGGTTTCTTCCGCAGTGCCTCCGATTTCGCCGATCATAATGATCGCGTGCGTGTCCGGATCTTCGTTGAAGAGTTTGATCGAATCGGTGAAATTGGTTCCTATGATGGGGTCGCCGCCAATGCCGATGCACGTGGACTGCCCGATATTGAGGCGCGAAAGCTGCCCCACCGCTTCATAGGTAAGGGTGCCCGAGCGCGACACAATGCCGACATGGCCGGCTTTGTGGATGTGCCCCGGCATAATGCCGATTTTACATTTATCCGGCGTAATGACTCCCGGACAGTTGGGACCAATAAGACGCGTGGCGGGCTTTGATTTCAGGTACTCGTGGACCTTGATCATGTCGGCCGCGGGAATTCCTTCGGTGATACAAACGATTAAAGGCAGGCCGGCATCGGCGGCTTCCATGATGGCGTCGGCGGCAAACGGCGGTGGAACGAAAATCACGGTTGCATTTGCGCCGGTTTCGTTCACGGCGTCCGAGACGGTGTTAAAGACGGGAAGATCGAGGTGTTTCGTACCGCCTTTGCCGGGCGTGACGCCGCCCACGACTTTAGTGCCGTAGGCGATTGCCTGCTGTGCGTGGAATGTACCTTCCCTTCCGGTGAAGCCCTGAAAAAGAACTTTTGTCTGCTCGTTGACGAGTACGCTCATTGTGCCAGCCTCACCACTTTCTCGGCAGCGTCTTTCATGCCGTCGGCGACAGTAAAATTCAATCCGGATTCCTTGAGGAGTTGCTGTCCGAGTTCCACGTTGGTTCCTTCCATGCGAACCACGACGGGGATCTTAATCTCCAGTTCCCGCGCGGCGGCAATCACTCCGCTGGCAAGCGTGTCGCAGCGCAGAATACCGCCGAATATGTTGATTAACACCGCTTTCACGCTGGGGTCCGACAGCAGAATGCGAAATGCATTTTTGACCTGTTCGGCGCTGGCGCCGCCGCCGACATCCAGGAAGTTGGCAGGCCGCCCGCCCGCATACTTGATGATGTCCATGGTAGCCATCGCGAGTCCGGCGCCGTTCACCATGCAGGCGATGTTGCCTTCGAGCTTGATGTAATTCAGGCCAAAGCGCGACGCTTCAACCTCGAGCGGGTCCTCTTCGTTGAGATCGCGCAACTCCAGCAGATCCTTGTGCCGGTACAGCGCGTTGTCGTCTAAATTGACCTTGGCATCGAGCGCGTACACTTTGCCGTCTTTGGTGAGGATAAAAGGATTGATCTCAGCCAGCGAGCAGTCGATCGCCTCGTAAGCTTTCGCCAGCGCGGACATCGCGGCCGCGGCGGCGTTTACACTCGATGCCGGAATGCCCATGCCGAACGCGAGTTTGCGCGCCTGAAACGGAGCAAGTCCAAAACCAGGCTTCAGCGTTTCTTTCAGAATCAGCTCAGGAGTCTTTTCGGCAACTTCTTCGATCTCCATTCCGCCCGCCGAAGACGCCATAAAGACCGGCGCGCCCAGGGTGCGATCGAGAACAACGCCTAAATAAAGTTCGCGCTCAATAGGGAGTGTTTCCTCGATGAGCAGGCGCTGCACGACGCGGCCTTCCGGGCCCGTTTGGTGCGTCACCAGCGTCATTCCGAGCATCTTTTTAGCGATTTCGGCGGCTTCCGCAGCATTTTTCGCGATCTTCACGCCGCCGCCTTTGCCGCGGCCGCCGGCATGAATCTGTGCCTTCACCACAACGCTGCCGCCGATTTTCTTCGCTGCCGCTTCGGCTTCCTCCACCGTGTAGGCAACTTCACCACGCGGCACAGGAACCTTGTATTGGGCCAGAATGGCCTTCCCCTGATACTCGTGAATTTTCATATTGGATATGGGGTTGGGCGGCGGAACGACGCCCAATCCAAACTGTTAGTGTATCGCGGGCTCAAACGACGAAGGCAGGAGCAGCGAGAGAAGAGCCGGTTTCTATTGGTTTGCGCGATAGTAGGCAAGCAAGTCGAGATTACGCGGGGCTGCTCCCAACTGCCGGAGCATGCCGGTAACTTGGCCGCGATGATGCGTGCCGTGATTCACAATGTGCAAAATCATCTGCCAGATCGGAGTCGTATAGGGCACGCCAGCGAGCGTTTTATAAGAGATCTTGCGTTCCCAGCCGCTTTCTTCCAGGCCGCCCCCGAATGCAATCATCCGGTCCAAAACGCTCATCCAGGCAGAGCGCAGATCGTACAGACAGCCGGGAGCCTCATAGTCCGCGCGAGTTCCCGTTGGTCCTTCTTCCAAGCGAGCCAGCCAGATGCTATCCGACTGGTACAAGTGAACTACGGTATCGTAGACACTGGGAAACGAACTCTTCAGATCCTTCATCAGCTCGGGAGCCGGCAACTCCATCGTTTCTTCGAGAACTTGGCCGGTCGCCCAGCGGTGAAACCGAAGGTGCGTCGTTAAGGGCGTAGCGAGTGTCACGGGGGTAGCGAGTGTCACGGTAATCCTTCCTCTCACTTTAACGTGAGCACGGTCGCCTACGTTCGCGAAAAATGGAGGCTGGCGCGCATGTGAGGCAGTCGGCGGGGTACGCGCTTTGTTAATGTTTCAATGGTATTTGGCGGGAAGATCCAGCGAGCAGGGAATACTAGGCGCGCGCGCAAGTTGCGTGGTAGGCGGGTAGACACCAATGGCAACGTGCGGAGCCGATTTCGGGACAGTGTGTGGTCGAATGAGTAGCGGAGGCATGCGCTTTCTCCCATTTCGCAATTCTGTCCATTTGACGCAAGCAGAAGCACACGATTTGATGTGCGAGATGCTTTCGGGTTCCATGGACACAACCGGCATCGCAGAAGTCCTCGCTTACTTGAGGCGCAAAGGCGAGACCGTGGCCGAAATTGTCGGCTTCGCCAGCGCTATGCGCGAGATGGCGCAGCCGGTCAACCTGGATCAATCTCAGGAAGCGGTGCTTGACACTTGCGGCACCGGCGGAGATGGCGCGAACACGTTTAACATCTCCACCGCGACGGCTTTCGTCGTGGCGGGCGCAGGCCTTCGCGTCGCAAAGCATGGCAACCGGCGCATTTCCAGCCAGTGCGGCAGCGCGGATGTGCTGGAGCAATTGGGAGTGCGTGTGAGTCTATCGTCCGAAGATGTAGCCGAATGTGTCCGGCAGACTGGCATGGGCTTTTTATACGCACCGCTGTTGCATCCCGCCGTTAAGCATGCGCAGGAGGCTCGACTTCAATTGAAGGGGCAGACGGTTTTCAACCTCCTCGGCCCACTCACCAATCCCGTGCAGGCACGCATGCAGTTGATTGGAGCGTTCTCCATACGGGCGGCCGAGATGCTGGCGCAGACAGCTTCCCGGCTCGGGACGGAGCGCGCCTACGTCGTGCATGGCGCCGACGGTTTGGACGAGATCTCGACCACCGGGCCCACGATCTGCTTCCAGGTGGAGGAGGGCAAGGTGCAGAAAGGCATGTGGTCGCCCCAGGATTTTGGCGTTGAGACCGCCTCTATCGACGACCTGAAGGGTGGCTCGCCTCAGGACAACGCGCAGATCGTTCGCGACATTTTGGACGGCCAACCAGGCCCCCGCCGCGACATTGTCGTTGTGAATGCCGCCGCCGCGCTGTTACTCGCGCACAAAGCGGCCGATATCAGAGACGCGTGTCAGCTCGCGGAAGAGTCGATCAATTCCGGAGCGGCCAAGGCTAAACTCGAGCAGTTAGCGCGCTTCACGACTCAGCATGGCTGAGTACTGGCCCTATCGTTACAGCAACCTAGTAACATTGCGGTCATCGGCCTGGATTAGTTGCCAAGCATTTCCAACACAAACAGCACGACGGACGCTTTCGTGAAGACTAGCTCACCCCCTTGTTGTAACCACAACTAGTCAGGATACGTTCAACGGCAGCATCAACTACAAACACGTACATACTTCCATGGCGAGGGCTGGGAACCAACGCGTATCGAGCCGCAAAGCTGCCTCATTTCGAGTAACTGACAATCGGAAGGATTGTTTCAAGATGTGGATCCGACAGTACGCCTGGTACTGCCACTCGGGTTGTCACTCTTTCGGATATATCTCGGTCACTTATTTTAAACGTCCTTTGTCAACTGACACGGGGCAGAATTACGTTTTACAGAAGTCAGTTCGGCAGCACGGGTCGTTTTCTGCGGCGTCACCACGTAGTGTTGCTGATACTGGGAATCGCCTTCCTCAACATTGTTCCGATTTTGTGGAAGGGTGTCGCGCAGGGCGACGACCTGGATACCCACCTATCTTATTTTCGCGCCTTTCTCCACGAATTTGGCTTGAACAATCTTTACCCACGATGGCTAAGCACGCTGAACGGTGGGCAGGGATCACCCGTTTTCCTCATTCAGTACCCGTTACCGTATTTCTTTCTTCTCGGCATTTATTGGCCAATCCATCTTCTGACACGAATGGATGTGGTGGGCGCCGCACGTGCGCTTGAGGTCATCACGCTATTCATTTTTATGGCCTCATCGGGCTGGGCCGCTTATGCATGGCTAAAATCCTGGTGTTCGCCAGGTGCCGCGCTGTTTGGATCGCTCGTGTATGTGTTCGCCCCTTATCACTTCGGTCTCAATGCCTACCGGAGATATGCGCTCGGCGAGTTGCTCGCCTATAGCCTGATTCCAGTGGCGCTACTCCATACACGCAACTTGATGAGCGGACGAAAGAGCCGGCCGGACTTCATCGTGGTTTCTCTCGTTTTTGCCGCGATTGTCTGCTCGCACCCTATTACGGCCGCAATGCTGGTTCCGCTGCTCGTCGTACAAGCCGCGTTGGGAAGGCCGGCCTCGCCACTCTGGAAGCACCTTTGCAGCTTAAGTCTCGCGTTAGTCGCCGGTATATTACTTTCTTCGTTCTATTTATTTCCGTTCGCCGCCAATTACCGGAACGTAGAAATGCATCCGAATAGGAACGCGAATTACCTCTATGACGCCAATTATCTGCAGCTTCCAATCGGCAGCATTGTCTCAGCCATGCAGCGACAGGGCGCTTCAGCCGCCGCTGAAAAGTCGGTGGCGCGCGCATTTAACCGATTGGGGCCGGCATTCATTCGAGGGCCCAAATACGTTGGTTTTGCACCAATACTATCTCTGATCGACGTCGTACTGATGGCGCTCGCGGGAGCAGTCTGCGTGTTCCTGGCTGGCCGATGGTGGCGAGATACGAATCTGGCGGTTTGGCTGGCCATCGGCGTTATCAGCATCTATCTACAGACATATCCAAGTCATTGGATTGCCGATATCGTCTCGCCTTTAAAAAAGATTCAGTTTCCGTGGAGATTTTCGACCGTTACGTGTATCGCTTTGGCGGTCGTGGCGGCGGGTTGCTGGGACCACGTCCGCGCTCGGCGAGGCTCGCGTCTTCGAATAGCTGCTCTCGCGGCAGCGGTTTTCGTGCTGCTTGGATTCGGAAACCTCGTGGCGCTGAGGGCTTCTAGCTTTCGACACCAGGCGATCGCGACCGGTGTTGAGGTCGATCAGTATCCCTCGTACACCGGGCGCAAGTTTCAGGCAGCAGGTGATACCCAAGCGCCGCTGGCGCTCGTACAAAGCCGTGCGCTCCCACGGAGCCGCCTCTGGCAGGTGCTGCACAATTCCGCCGGCGCATTCGTGATCCGCACGAATCCGACCGACGCGGAGACCGTCGTGATGAACCTCCTATGCTTTCCGGGGTGGAAGGCAACAGACCTGAACACCGGGCAACCGCTTACCGTCGGCTGCGATAAGACACGCGGATTGGCCACAATCGCCATTCCGAAGGACGCGACCGATCTCAAGGTATTCTTTCCATTAAAACTATCGGATTATGCTGGCGGGTGGGTAAGCTTGATCCTGGCAATCGGCTTGCTCCTATTTGCGATCGTCACCCCGCGGCGATCGAAACGGCCGGGGGGTTCAATATGAGCGATGGCACAAGCTCCGTTCGGGCATTCCGCTTGGCCTGGAGATTCAAATCGAGGGGATCGAGTACTCGATCCAGTTTTAAGCCCCAAAAATGTAGTAGGCTGGGGCCAAAGGAGAGTCCTCACGAGCTCAGAACTCCGAGATACCGTAACTGCCCTGCAGGGCCCCCTCACTACCGAGTTACCAAACTGGCTGGTCGCCGCGCGCGCGGCCGAATCCAAGAAAGCGAAAGATCTTCTGGTGCTTGACCTCCGCGAGGTTACGTCCTTCACGGACTACTTCGTGATCTGCACGTCGGCGAACCCGCGCCAGGGACAGGCGATCGCGGATGAAATCGGCAGACAGCTCAAAGAACTTGGCGAACTTCCGATCAGCGCCGAGGGATATGACAGCGCCGAATGGATACTGCTGGACTATGGCGATTTTCTGGTCCATATCCTCTCGGGCGCGGCGCGATCGTACTATGATCTGGAGCGGCTGTGGCGGCATGCGAAGACCGTCAATCTTGAATCGCCCAGATAGGTTCGAGCCGGTTCAACCAGCCCCACATTTTAGGTTCCGGTACTAATTGGCTACGCCACGAGGTTGCCGTTTCACGATCGGCCGCGCTTCATAGCCTACATTCAAGCTCTTAAGTCTTATACTCTAGAAATAGAAAGCGCTGCCGGCCTCGACCGGCGGCGAACCCATGAATCATTTCGGCGCTTTATCGCCTCGCCACTTCGAAGTTCTGCACGCCATCGTGCAGAATTATATCGATACAGGTGAACCTGTGGCTTCGCGGACGATTGCCCGTCGCCACCCGTTGAGCCCGGCGTCAATCCGGAATATGATGGCCGATCTGGCCGAGGAAGGGTATCTCTCGCAGCCGCACACGTCGGCGGGACGGGTGCCGACCGAGCAGGCATTTCAGAGTTATGCGGGTACCCTGGTGGGGAGCCGCATCGTACAGGCAGAATTAGACAGGCTCCAGGCTGAGCTACAGCAGTTCCCCGCAGTCGAGGATCGAATCGAACGCTCATCCAAGTTATTGACGCAACTGACGCGCCAGCTCGGCATCGCGGCTGCCATTCCAAGCGAGAACCGGACGCTCGATCAGATCGAATTGATGCTCCTGCCCGACTCGCGAGTGCTCATGGTTGTTGTCACCCGCGACAAAATGGTCCGCCACCGGGTGGTTTCGGTGAACGATCAATGGAGCCAGGACGAACTGGTCAACATCCGCAACTACATCAACTACAACTTCGGCGGCTGGATGCTGCCGAATATACATCGCGAATTGAAGCGGCGCTTCGAACTCGAAAGCGCTGCGTATGACGCAATTCTGAATCGGGTCAACCTGCTTTATTCGAAGGGTTTGCTGGATTTCGGACTGGCTGCCGAAGTACACCTCGACGGCGTCGGTAATCTGATCGGGCTCGATCTTCATCTCACCCGGGAGAAGCTGCGGGAACTATTTCATACACTCGAAGAGAAGAAGCGTATCCTCCAACTTCTCGATCGCTTTCTCGACCCGAACGGCGAAGTAGGCATTCACGTCGGCCTGTCGGACCTTCATCCGAGCATGGGTGAGCTTTCATTGATCGGCATCCGCTTCGAGCTTGCGAACGGTCTCGAGACGAAAGTGGCGGTTCTCGGCCCCATGCGCATGAACTATGCGCGGGCGATCTCGGCGGTTTTGCATGTGGGGCAGGCGTTCAAGACATCCGTCGTGTAAGAACGGATGAACCGCGGCACAACCGGCACACTAGCGTACGGTGGGTTGGTTTGGAGATTACTTTTAGGAGGAGCCAGCTCACGCTTGCGTCAACCTCTGTTACGCTGGGATTTCAGGAAGAATCGATATGGAAACCGTGAATTCTACGGCCGATCCCCAATTTTCGCCGAATTCCCAAAGCGACGGGGCACAAAATAAAGAAGTTCTCCCCGATCCGGCCGAGCAGCTTGCGGCAGCCGTGGCCGACCGCGATCAGCTTGCAAAAGAAAAAGGCGAACTGCACGATCTGATCCAGCGGCGGCAGGCGGAGTTTGAAAATTTTCGCCGGCGCGTCGAACGCGAGAAGGCCGAGGTCTTTGATTTCGCAAGCATGGACAGCGTGAAAGCGCTTCTGCCCGTATTGGACGATTTCGAACGCGCGCTGAAGGTGGAAAGCACCGACAGGGATTACGTACGCGGCATGGAACTGATTTACCAGCGCTTTTACGATCTGCTAAAGAAGCTCGGGCTGGAGCCGATTTCTACTAAGGATGCGCGGTTCGATCCGCACATACACCACGCCGTGGAAATGGTGGAGACGGATGAATACCCGGATCACACAATCCTCGAAGAATATCAGCGCGGCTACAACTTCAAAGGGCGCCTGTTGCGTCCGGCGATGGTGAAAGTCGCGGTCGAACAGTAAACAACCCTTGAAGCCAACCGGAATAGCGAGAAGATGAGCGTCGCCAAACGAGACTATTACGAAGTACTGTCGGTAACCCGCGATTGCGATGACCAGACGCTCAAAAGCGCGTACCGTAAACTAGCGCTGCAATATCACCCCGATCGCAACCCCAACGATCCGGCGGCCGAAGAGCGGTTTAAAGAGGCCGCAGAAGCCTACAGCATTCTAAGCGATCCTCAGCGCCGGGCCGCCTACGACCGATATGGGCATCAGGCAGTGAACGGGAATGCCGCGGCACAAGGTTTTGACGAATCCGTGTTCGCGGATTTCGGCGACATTCTGGGCGATCTGTTCGGCTTCGGCGATCTGTTCGGGGGCGGCAACCGGCGGCGCTCGCGAACACAGCAGCGCGGCGAGGATATTCGTTACGACCTGGAGATCAGCTTCGAAGATTCAATGAAGGGCCTGGGGGCGGATCTGCAGGTGCCGCGCCTGGAGGCTTGCACCCGATGCCAGGGTAGCGGCGCGGAACCGAATGGCGGCATGGTGAAGTGCGCGACCTGCAATGGCCGCGGCGAAGTGTTGTACCAGCAGAGCTTTCTCACGATCCGCAAGACGTGCCCCACTTGCAGCGGCAGGGGACAGGTGATCCGCCAGGTTTGCCAGCAGTGCAAGGGCGAGGGCTATTCGCGGACGGAAAAGAAGCTGCGGGTGAATATCCCGGCCGGGGTGGATAACGGGACCCGCTTGCGCTTGCAGCGCGAGGGCAATCCAGGGCCTCCAGGGAGCCAGCCCGGCGACCTTTACGTGGTCATCAAGGTAGCCGATCATCCGATTTTCGAGCGGCGGGATACCGATCTGCATTGCACCCTGCCCATCAACATCGCCCAGGCGGCATTGGGAGCCGAGATCGGAATTGAGACATTCGATGGCCAGCAGACGATTAAAGTTCCGGAAGGCACCCAGGCGGGCGCACAGTTCCGGCTCCGGAATCTCGGCGTTCCTGAAGTGAACAGCCGCGGCCGAGGCGACTTATACGTGCATATCGACGTGCAGATTCCGAAGAAGCTCAACAAAGAACAGCGGCGACTGTTTGAGCAGCTGCAGGAACTGCTGCCTGCCGAGAATAAACCTCACGAAAAAAGCGTGTTCGAGAAGGTGCGGGACTTTTTCACCCAGTAGGCCCTCTGCCAGTCCGGCCCGAAAAAGAGACAACCCGTCCGGGAAATCACGCGCGGAAGATGTCACACTGGTGAGAGAATTCAGTATTTTTCAATGGCCGATCACGCGGCACAGCCGCTAAAGCTGTCTCTTGCCGACCTGCGAGAGAACTATACCCGGGGCGGACTGGACGAATCTGCCGCGAATATCAATCCGATCGCGCAGTTTGAAGCATGGTTTGCCGAAGCGCGTCGAGCTGGCCTCAGAGAGCCAAATGCGATGACCCTGGCCACGGCTACGCCGGATGGGCGGCCTTCGGCCCGAATTGTCCTGCTGAAGGAAGTGGATGAGGCTGGCTTTGTGTTCTACACGAACTACGAGAGCCGGAAGGCGAAGGAATTGCGAGAAAACCCTCGCGCCGCTCTCACTCTATATTGGGCGGAATTGGAGCGCGAGGTACGGATAGAGGGGTCAGTTAAGCGTGTTTCGCGGGCCGAGTCTGAACGCTATTTTCAGAGCCGGCCCAAAGGAAGCAGGCTAGGAGCATGGGCGTCTCCCCAAAGCGCGGTGATTGCAGATCGCAAGTTATTGGAAAAGCGACTCAAGGACCTGGAGTCGCGCTATTCCGGAATGGACGAAGTGCCACTGCCGGAATTTTGGGGAGGCTATCGAGTAGAGCCGGAAGTCATCGAATTTTGGCAAGGACGACCGAACCGATTGCATGACCGCTTACAGTACTGGCGGGACGAGAATAACTTATGGCGACGGGAGCGGTTGGCGCCGTAGGTGGCCCGTGAAGTTAAGTAAACGAATCTATTTTGGGATGCGTCAATCGGGATTGATGTGGCTGATGTGTGTGGCGATCGGTTTGCTGTCCGCCGAGGGAGCCTTCGCCAGCCAGACTGAGATCCAGGTCTTGATTCGGGGAGTGGAACACCGGTATAACGCGGCGCGTACGCTCTCCGTTTCATTTACGGAGACCTATCGCATTGCGGGACGCGAGCGGGCACCCGAATCAGGCCACCTTGTGCTGCGAAAACCGGGACGCATGCGCTGGACATACACCCAGCCAGAAGGAAAACTGTTCGTTTCGGATGGGAAAGAAGTCTACTTGTATACCTCGCAAGACAATCGGGTAGAGAAGTCTACCCTGAAGGCAAGCGACGATCTGAGAGCGCCGATGGCATTTTTGTTGGGAAAATTGAATTTGAAGAAGGAGTTCCGCGACTTCGAAAGCCATGGCGGGACGGGCGGCACGTGGCTCGAAGGCAAGGCTGCGAGCGATCGCCTGCCGTACGAATCGGTTGCGATGCTGATCGCGCCGGACTATTCGATCCGCGAACTGAAAATCACCGGACGAGACGAATCCACATTGAATTTCAGCTTTAGCGATGAAACGGTGAATCCCAAGGTGAACGACGAGCTGTTCGCATTCGCCATCCCGGCCGGAGCCGAAGTGGTAAATGCGGTGAACACGGGAGAGAATTAGACGCGTGGCGGAATTTTTGTTGCGGTACGCGGATACCCGCGGTCACATCCACGAGCAGGTTGCCGAAGCGGCGACGGAACGCGAGGCGCGGGAGCGGCTGTCTCAACAGGGATTTCTCGTTTATTCGGTACGCTCGCGAGATCTCGGCGCCCGGCTAGGCGGGTTCCGTCGAAAGAAATCCATCAAGCTTGAAAAATTCCTTATCTTTAATCAGCAGTTCATCACGCTGGTCCGCGCCGGGTTACCGATCTTGAAAGGACTGGACCTGCTAGCGGACCGGCTAACCGACCCGAAACTTGGGCGTCACGTGAAGGCCGTCCGCAATGAGGTGAAAGAAGGATCGATGTTGTCGGATGCATTCGCCCGGCAAGGCGTCTTTCCCTCGATTTACGTCACCACGATTCTCGCCGGCGAGAAAAGTGGTTCGCTGGTAGAGGTTCTGGACCGGTATTTGACATACCAGAAGCTAACGCTAGCGGTCCGAAAAAAGCTGCTGGTGTCGCTGATGTACCCGGCCGTTTTGATTGTTGTGGTTATCTGCCTTATTGCATTCCTGGTCACTTATGTGGTGCCGAATTTTGCGGTTTTGTACAGCACCATGCGGGTGCAATTGCCGGCGCCCACGCGCATTCTGATCGCGGTAGGAACTACGGCGCGCAGCTATGTGCTGCTGGGCATTGCCGCCCTGTTGGTCGCAGGCGCGGGCTTCTGGCTGTGGTCACGCAGAGAATCGTCGCGAGAGACGCTCGACCGGTGGAAGTTGAAAGTGCCGGGGTTCGGCGAAATCTGGATGAAGTATCAGGTGGCGCAGTTCTCGCGAGTGCTCAGCACTTTGCTTATCGGCGGAATTCCACTGATGCAGGCGCTGGACACCTCGGGCCGGTCCATCGGGACTGTGCTGCTGAAGAAATCACTCATCAAAGCGGCCGGGCAGGTACGGGAAGGGCGCTCTTTATCCCAGGCCCTGAACTCAACCGGAATTTTTCCGTCGCTCGCTGTTGACATGATGGAAGTAGGTGAATCGACTGGAGCGTTACCCCAGATGCTGAACAGCGTGGCCGAGTTTTACGATGAGGACGTCGCGACGCGGACCACAGCAGTGTTATCGCTGATTGAGCCGGCAATCATGATTTTCATGGGTATTTTCGTGGCGTTCGTGCTAGTGGCCTTATACATGCCTATCTTTTCACTGGCAGGGTCGATGGGGTAATGAATGGCCACTGAAACAATCAGAATCAATACTCCGGATGAGGAACAAGCGCAAGCTCGAACGCTTGCGGCGCGGTATCGCTGCGAGTTCATCGATCTGAAAGAATCCCGCATCGACGCGGACCTGTTTCGCACAGTTCCCGTCGATTTGATGTTCCGATATCACTTCGTCCCTCTCCACCTGCAGAACGGCACTCTCGAAATCGCCCTGGCGGACCCGCGCCAGATCGTCCTGATCGACGAGTTGGCGATGCTTTTGGCAAAGAAGCTCCGCGTTAAGGTTGCCACGTATTCACAGATTTCGGATCTGCTGAAGAAGACTGAACAATCGCAGCGCGTGCTCGAAGAAGTCACCGAAGGCTTCACGCTCGACGTAGTGGGCGACGAAGAGGGCATGGAGGAAACGCTCTCGATCGATCGCCTGACTGCCGAAGACGCGAACATTGCGCCGGTGATCAAGCTGGTGGACACGACGATCTTCAACGCGCTCGAACGGCGCGCGAGCGATATTCACATAGAAACACGCGATCAGGAAGTGGCGATCAAGTACCGGATTGACGGCGTATTGCAATACGCGATGAATCCGATCTCGAAAGAATGGCATTCGGCGATCATTTCGCGCATCAAGGTAATGAGTGAACTGGATATCGCCGAGCGGCGCGTCCCGCAGGACGGCCGCTTCCGCGTTCGGTACAAAACCAGGTTGATCGATTTTCGCGTGTCGATCATGCCGACGATTTACGGCGAAGACGCCGTACTCCGCGTACTCGACAAAGAGTCGATGAGCGAAAAATTCGCCAAGCTGTCGCTCGATGTAGTTGGCTTCGAAGAAGAGGACCTGTTGAAGTTCCGGCGCTACATAAAAGAGCCATACGGCATGGTGCTGGTGACCGGGCCGACGGGTTCGGGCAAGACCACGACGCTCTACGCGGCGCTCAGCGAAATCAAGAACGACGAAGACAAGATCATCACGATCGAAGACCCGGTCGAATATCAAATTAAAGGAATCACGCAGATCCCGGTGAACGAGAGGAAGGGCCTGACGTTCGCGCGCGGCCTGCGGTCGATTCTGCGCCACGATCCCGACAAGATTCTGGTCGGCGAGATCCGGGATCAGGAGACGGCCCAGATTGCGATCAACGCCGCGCTGACCGGTCACCTGGTGTTCACGACCGTCCACGCCAACAACGTGCTGGATGTGCTGGGCCGGTTCCTGAACATGGGCGTCGAGCCGTACAACTTCGTTTCTTCTCTGAACTGCATTCTGGCGCAGCGCCTGGTGCGGGTAATTTGCCCGCACTGCCGGACGACCGCCCAATATGATGACGACTTGCTGCGTGAGAGTGGATTGAACCTGGATGAGTGGCGCGGGTTTCAATTTCACGAAGGCCGGGGCTGCATCGAATGCAGCGGCACCGGCTTTCATGGCAGAACCGCGATTCATGAGTTGCTCGATTTGAGCGAGCGGATTCGTGAAATGATCCTCGGGCGGCGTCCAACATCCGAGATCAAGCGCGCGGCCAAAGAAGAAAACATGACGTTCCTGCGCGAATCGGCAGTACAGAAGGTACGGGCAGGCGTAACGACTCTTCGCGAAATCAACAAAGTGACGTTTATCGATTAGTGAGATGGCCCAGTTAGCAATTTATCGAGTAGAGGCGCTTTGTAGGGCCACGCCCGGATCGACTGGGCTGCAGCACGAATAAGGAATTTTGAATTTTGTCTTTGCTTGGCAGAATACGAGGCTGGGTCGCTGAACCGCCTCCCGAATACCTATTTGAAGTAAGTGAGCAGGGGCTTGCCTGGATGCAATTGCGCGATCCGGACAACAGCTGCGTCGAGCCGTTCGGAGAGAAAGCGTTGACGGCTTCCCCCGCGACCGCGAACATCACTCGCCTCGATCTGTTCCTGGCAGCGCTGCCGAAAATCCGTAACGGGCCCAGCCAGCGGAAACCGAAAGCGGCAATGGCCATTCCCGATTACGCCACGCGGATGGCGGTGCT
Organism: Bryobacteraceae bacterium; assembly: GCA_025927575.1. GTDB lineage: Bacteria > Acidobacteriota > Terriglobia > Bryobacterales > Bryobacteraceae > KBS-96. The sequence continues at coordinate 31,059 of JAICLJ010000028.1, forward strand.
CGATTTTGAGGAGTTTCCGAGCGACGAGGAGCATCGGCTGGCGCTGGTTCGTTTCCGGCTGCGTAAGAGCGTTCCTTTCCCCATCGACGACGCGCAGGTTTCCTGCTCGGTGCAGGTTCAGGATTCAGCTCAAAAACGCATCGAGGTGCTGGCCGTTGCGGTGGCGCGGCCGGTTCTAAGCGAATACGAAGATCTGCTGCAAAGGGCCGGCTTTCAGGTGGGGGTAGTCGTTCCATCAAGCCTGGCGACGCTCGCGCTGTGCGCCAGGCAGACGGAGGGACTCACGCTAGTGGCGAAATTGTGCGGAGAGGTGATGTCGGTGGTTCTGCTGGAGGAGAGCAGAATCCGGCTGGTTCGCTGCCTTGACCTGAGCAGCGAAGAGGGACAGGCGAGCGACGCCTCCGCGATGGTGACAACGCTGCTGCAGCAGACGATTGCTTACGCCGAGGATGAGCTGGGTCACCAGGCGGAACGCCTGCTGCTTTGCGGATTTGGGCGGGACTCGGAGCGTCTGGGAGGCTCGCTGGAACGGGAATTCAATCTGCCGTGGGAACCGCTCCGATCGCGCTTTGGCGCCCTAAGCCAGGAAAACGCCGGCCTGCTGGGCTTATTGGAGCAGTACGCAGTATGAAGGGCTCGCCGGCAGGAATCAATCTCGCGTCGCAGCCTTTTGGCCGGGAGCGCGCGCGAACCGCTCTAATGGCTGTGCTGTGTTCAGTACTGTTGGTGTCGCTCATCGTATTCACGGCGCTCATTATCAAAGAGCGCGGCCAGGCATCCGAGCTGCGCAGGACGATCAATGGAGAGCGCGGCCAACTTGCGCGCCTTAGCCGCGTACAGGCGCAATTCCAGGGTGTGATCGCAAAGCCTGGAAACGCCGACGTCTTTTCGAAAAGCGTTTTTTATAACCAGTTGATTGCACGGCGGGCTGTCAGTTGGACGCGTGTGTTCGAAGATCTCGGGAAAGTGATGCCGTACAACGTGAGGTTGATCTCGCTACGGCTGCCGCAAGTTGCAGCAGAGAACGCCGGCGGAAAAAATCACGTGCAATTGGACATGACGGTTGGAAGCGAACAACCGCAGGCGGTGCTCGAACTATTTAAGCGTATGCAAAGCTCGGGCCTGTTCGGCGCGCCGTACATCGTCAGCCAGGATGCGCCCACACAGAACGAACCGCTTTTCCGCTACCGCATGAGTGTGCCCTATGTCCAGAAATTTTAGCTTCAATCTGAGCGGCCTTCGCGGACCGGGCAAACGGCTTAAGGCGTTAGCCATTGTTCTGGGAGTATTGAACGCGGCGGCGATTTATTTCTACATCGCGCCTCCGGGCGGGTCGCGGCGTCAATTACACCATAAGGAGGCTCAGATCCGCAGCGATATCGACCTGCACCGGGTAGCAACGCAGCGCCTGAAGACGGTTTCTCAGAAAGTTGAACTAGGCGGAGAGCAGACGGACCAGTTTGCCGGCCAATATTTTCTGCCAAGGCGGACCGCGTTCGCCACGATTGTGAGCGAGTTGCTGCGAATATCGAGCGCGGCCGGTATTACGGAACGCGAGCGGAGCTATTCTGAAGACCCGATTGAAGGAACCGACGATTTGACGCTGCTGACGGTGAACTCGACTTATCAGGGGACCTACGCGAATCTGATGCATTTCGTGAACCAGGTGGACCATTCGCCACTGTTGCTGATTCTGGATTCTTTGAGCGCCACGCCGCAACAGGAAGGCGCCGGATTGTTGAATGTGCAGATGCGTTTCCTCGCAGTAATTCATGAAGATGGCAGCGCGGTGCCGGGCAGCGCGTCGGCAGGGGGTCAGCCATGAGCGCCGCAGCGCCCTCGAAGGCGGGGTTGAAATTTGGCGCGGAGCCCAAGAAGGTTGCAATTTTGGCCGTGCTGCTGGTCGTGGCCGCGGGCTTGCTGATCTCAAACCTAAGCAGCAGCAGCGACTCCGGTTCGCCCACTCCGGCCGCAGCAGTGACGCATCCGGCGGCAGCGCCGGTGGCAACCCCGGCTACGCAGGAACGAAGCCCGCGTCGACACCTGAACCAAAAGTCAAGCGAGAAGAACGTGCTTCGAATGAGAACCGTAACGCTGGAGGCGCAGCGCGGAGATATCGATCCGACGCTTCGGCTCGATCTGCTCGCGAGATTGAAGAACGTGCAGCTTGCAGGCGGCGAGCGCAGCTTATTTGAAGCGGGCACGTCTCCCGCGGAAGCCGCCGCGAACGCTTCGCCAACGAAAATCATGCCAGGTCCTCTGCCCGCTAAGCCCGGACCGGACCCCGCGGCGCAACCCGCCGCACCGCCGCCGGTTGTGATTCCACTGAAATTTTACGGTTTCTCCGCTCCGGCCACTGCCGCCGATCCGCGCGCCGGATTCTTTCTGGATGGCGACAATATCATCATCGCGAACGAGGGAGAAGTGGTCAAAAATCGCTACCGCATCGTGAAGCTGATGCCGAAGTCGGCGGAAGTGCAGGACATCATCGGCAAGGTGCAGCAGACACTGCCGCTCACGCCGGAGGGGACGGAATGAGTTTGTGGCGCACGATTTATCGTGCCGGCGGGCAGTTCAGTGCGCGCCCCGCGCCTGCTCTCATTCGGCAGAGCCAGGGAACCGAAGTTCGCCGCGGCAAGCTGAAGCTTGCGCCACCGGAGGAAATGAACGGCGAGCGGGAGCGCGGATCGGCACTGCTGATCGTATTTTTGATGGCCGCATTTGTCGCGATCATGCTGTACAAAGAAATGCCGGACGTGGTGTTTGAGGCGCAGCGGCAGAAAGAGCAGGTACTGATCGATCGCGGTGACGAATACAAGCACGCCATCAAGCTGTTTTACCGGCGCAATCAGAGGTTTCCGACCGCGCTCGATCAACTGGATAAATTCAATAACGTTCGATATATCCGGCATCAATTCAAAGATCCGCTGACGGGCAAAGACGAGTGGCGGTTGATTCATGTTTCGGGACCCGGTTTCGTATTGACGGATTCGAAGGTCGCTCAGCCGAAGGTCCAACTCGGCCAGAGCGGCGCCTCGGCTTTTGGCTCTTCGAGCACATCGAGCACTTTTGGTTCTTCGAGCACACCGAGCACTTTCGGCTCTTCGAACACGTCGAGCACTTTCGGCTCGCCGGATTCCGGGACGTTCGGCTCGCCCACAGAAACGGAGACCGACAACGAGCAGCCCGGCGGGACGGAGCCGGCAGCCCTCGCCAGGAGGCGTGCGCCCGAGGCCCCGGCGAACACCTTCGGCGCGGCGCCGCAGAATGACAATGACGAGAATGCCGACCAGGTCGATGAGCCAGACGACATGTCCGAACGCGGGGCAGATACGCAACAGCAAGACAGTCAGATGGGAGGTGGTGTTCCGGCGCCCAATGGCATGTCGGCGTACGGGACCAATCCGGCCGGCGCTAACACGCTTTCCGAGAACGGACAAGTCGGTAGGCAGCCCCAAGGGATGCAGCCGCAAGGCATGCAGCCACGGGGCATGCAACCGCAAGGCATGCAGCCGCAAGGGATTCAACCGCAGGGCATGCAACCGCAAGGCATGCAACCGCAAGGCATGCAACCGCAAGGCATGCAACCGCAGGGCATGCAGCCGCAGGGCATGCAGCCGCAGGGCATGCAGCCGCAGGGCATGCAGCCGCAGGGGATGCAGCCGCAAGGCGCGCAATCAGCGGGATTAGCGGCGATCAATAACGCATTGCGCCAGCCGGGTCCAACAAGAGCCGGCACGGGCAGCAGCATGGGAACCATGTTCGCCGCCGGATCGATTGCCGGAATAGCGAGCAAAGGAAAGGGCAAGAGCATCAAGGTTGTCGACAAGCAGACCGACTACTCGAAATGGGAGTTCGTCTACAATCCCCAAAAAGAAGCCGCCGCGAAGATGAATGCCGCGATGCCGTCACCGACAGCGAACGGGCAGAATCCGGCAAGCAGTCCTTTCTTCAGCCGGGATAAGGCCACAACTCCGAGCCCGTCGACTAACGCGAACAATCCCTCGCAATAGTATTGACACCGGGCGATCGCCATGGCCGGGGCAGCAGGCAAGGTCGATTTCCCATCGCTCCCGGACGATAATTGAATACATGAACGTACACGTAGTGTTAGGCCACTTCCAGCCGGACGATGAGTGACAAACGGATTGTAGTCGCTATCGACGGACCCGCCGGCGCGGGGAAAAGCACGGTTGCCCGGCGCGTCGCAGACCGGCTTGGGTTCGTTTATATAAACTCCGGAGCCATGTACCGCGCTGTCGCATTATGGGCGCTCCGGAATGGGACAAATCTCGACGATATGCACCGGCTCGAAGTGCTGGCCCGTACGGCGAAGATTGAGTTCGGCATCGGAGACGGCAGCGTCTATCTGAACGGCGAAGACGTGACAGAAGCTCTCCACACTCCCGAGGTCTCTATGGCCGCTTCCCAGGTGTCCGCCGTTCCCGGTGTCCGCCGCGCGCTGATTCCTGTGCAACGAGGGATCGCCGAGGGTTGGAGCGTCGTCATGGAGGGCCGGGACATCGGCTCGGTCGTGTTCCCGGACGCGAAAATCAAGGTTTATCTCGACGCGAATCCAGGTGAACGGGCCCGCCGGCGCGCACTAGAATTGCAAGCCCGGGGCAAATCCGCAGATGTCGAAGCCGTGACGGCATCGCTCAAGCAGCGCGATGAGCGGGATCGCACCCGCCGGGAAGCTCCTCTACTGCAGGCGCCCGATGCCCAGTTGATCGATAGCACCAGCCTCTCGCTAGAAGAGGTGGAAGAGAAGGTGCTACAGCTTGTCCGGTCGCGTACGTCGAATGGGAAAGAGGTCAGCCGTTGAAAGAGTTGGTCGTAATGAAATTCGGTGGCACCAGCATGGGCAGCGCCGAACGAATGCGCGCCGCCGCCGAAATCATTTCTAAGGAAACCGGAAAGCGGCCGGTCTGTGTCGTGGTTTCGGCGATGTCGAAAGTCACCGACCTGCTGCTCGATACGCTGCGTCATGCCGAACTTGGCGACCGGGCCGCGGTCGATAACAACCTGCGAACGCTGCTGGAGCGTCATATTCAGGCATGCGATGAACTGCTGAGCGGCTCGCCGTCAGCCGTGCGGCTTCGCGAACCGGCCGGGAGCGCGGTGCGATCCCTGATGGCCGAATTCCATCGCATCGCGAACGGGATGTTCATGCTCAGTACGTGTCCGCCCAAGTCTGTGGACGCAGCGATCTCGATCGGCGAGCGATTGTCGTCGGTATTGCTTGCGCACTATCTTGAATCCGCGGGCATCCCGGCGAAATCCGTGAACGCGGCGGAGGTCGTGGTGACCGACGCCGTATTCGGCAATGCGTCGCCGCAGATGGGTCCGACGGGCGAGAAGTGCGCGCAGCGCCTGCAACCGTTGCTCGACGAAGGCGTTGTTCCGGTGGTGACTGGCTTCAACGGCGCTACCGCGAACGGTCAGCCGACGACCCTAGGACGGGGCGGTTCCGATTTTTCCGCGGCGATTCTGGCGGCCTCTCTGGATGCCGGTGAGCTCTGGATTTGGACGGACGTCGACGGCATAATGAGCGCCGACCCGCGGCTGGTCGAAAATGTGGCGGTACTCGACGAACTGACCTATGCCGAAGCGGCGGAACTGGCTTACAACGGCGCGAAGGTGTTGCATCCGCGTACACTGGCGCCGCTCGTTGAGAAGAAGATTCCGGTTTGGAGCAAGAACAGTTTTGCTCCCGACAAGCCGGGCACCCGGATCGTAGACCGGTTAAGTGGGCCGCCGGGAGTGCGCGCGGTCACTTCGATGTCCAACGTGGCGCTGATCTCGATGGAGCCCGCCAACTCGATCGTGAGCGGGACACGGCTGATGGCGCGCGCGCTGGACGCGCTGGCGCTCGCGAACGTGGAGATTCTGGTTTTTACCAGCTCAAGTTACCGCCAGGTCTTCTGCTTTTTAATTCGGAAGCAGGATGTCCCAGTGGCGCTTGAGGCGATTGAAAGCAATCTTTCTTTGGAGTTGAACCACGGATATCTGAAGCCCGTGGAAGTGGACGAGAACGTCGGCCTGCTGGCGGTTGTCGGCGAGGGCATGCGGGGGACGCCGGGCCTGGCCGGCCGCGTGTTCACAGCGGTTTCGCGGGAACGAATCAATATTATTGCCATCGCCCAAGGATCGAGCGAATTAACGATAGGCATCATCGTCCGGCGCGCCGGCCTGGAGCGGGCGGTGCGAGCCGTCCACGATGAATACGGACTGGGGATTGCGACGGCCCACGAAGCGGTAAACGTGGAGGCTTGATGCCGGCGTTGTTCGTCCAGAATGTTTCGCCATGGTGGATGCCTGTCGTAGCATGCAGAATCACGCGCGGGCCGCGCATGCCCGGCCCAGGGGCGAGACAGGTCTCGTCCGCTTAGTACAGAGCCGCCTCGCGCCAACGAGTGCGTCTCTGCGAAGTTATACTGGTATTTAAGCCCGCCATCAGGAGTGTCTCTGGAAGCTTATGTTCAATCTGTTTCGTAGCCGAGAGAAAAGTGTGCGCTATATGCTCGGCGCCATTCTGGTCGTGATCTCGCTCTCGATGCTTGTTTATCTGATTCCGGGCGGTCCGGGGGGAGCTTCTGCCGCAAATGAGAATGTGGTCGCCACCGTAGGCGGATCCAAAATCACGGTCAACGACGTCCAGCAGACTATCGACCGGATGGTGGGCAATCAACCCGGTGTACCGCGCGCTTTGCTAGCCACCTACGCTCCCACCATCGTCAATCAGATGGTCGAGATGTACGCAAAAGCTTACAAGGCAAAACAACTGGGACTTTCGGTCTCCGACGACGAACTTGCTACCTACATCCAGCGGATGGTTTCACAACAGGCAGGCGGCCATTTCGACAAGGCCACGTATGCGGCCCTGGTGGAACAGCGCGGATTTACCGTTCCCCGATTTGAGGACTTCCTACGCGTCAGCCTTCTCGCTTCCCGGTACGACACCGTGGCATCAAATGCGCTCGTGGTCACCGATGACGAGGCACGCCGCGAGTACGAGCGTGAAAACGAAAAAGTGTCGCTCCAGTATATTCAGTTTTCCCAAAAGGACTTCACCAACAAGGTGAACACGA
>JAICLJ010000157.1 GCA_025927575.1 Bryobacteraceae bacterium
TGCGGCGTGTTGAACGCATTAAAAGCCTCGGCCCGAAATTCGAGCGAGTGATTCTCGTTGTAGGGCATGTGGAACTGTTTCATCAGCGTCAAATCGAAGGCGTGCGTTCCGGGCCCCACCAGAGGATTTCGCGGCGAATTTCCGTACATCAATATGCTGGGAGTGAACGCGCTTGTATTGAACCAGTTCGCAGGCCCCTGGTTGTGAACGGACAATTGCTGGCCGGGCACGAGGTTCGGACGCTCCCAAATGCCGTCATTATTCTGGCTGTCGAAGCTCTCCAGAATGTCGAACGGGCTACCGCTCGCCAGCGTGACGATGCCTTCAAATGACCAGCCTCTGGCTATCGCGCCCGGCACGCCCGTCCAATTCCTGGCGAACGGTATCTGCCAAACGTAACCGATTACCAGATTATGCCGTTGATCGTAAACGCCGCTGGCGCGCTCGGCCGCGAGATTTCGAGGATCCTGGCAGCCGCATCCTCCGCTGTTAGTCGTTTCCATCGCATTATCGATTTCGTGAGACCAGGTGTAAGCGGCGGAAAAGCTCAGGCCTTTAGTGAGCCGCCTCTCGAAATGCACTTGCAAGGAGTTGTAGCTGATATTAGCGCCGTAGTATTCCAGACGGATGCGCGCGAACGTTGGATATAGACGCCGCGCCTGAATATCGCCTGGACCGGGATCGGGCTGGTTCCAGTTCTGAAAGCTGGTGTCCGAGTGCGTGGCCTTGTTGCCCACGTAGCCGACATCCAGAACGTTCGCGCCGAACTGTTTCGAGACCATCAAGTTCCAATTCTGTACGTAAGTGTCGGGATGGTCGCGGTCGGCCGGAACAGTGACGGCATTGAAGAACGGATTTGTGGGATACAGCGCGGCAGGCACCGGGTTCTGTATCGTCGCAATCGGATTCAGAGCGGGGTTCGTGATCGTTAAACTGCCGGCGGTCGGAGGATTCAGTTGCAGGATGTTGATGTTGTCAAACTGCCCACCGAAATAAAAGATGCCGTATCCGCCGCGCACCACCCAACTCGGGAGCGGATTGTAGGCGAACCCGAATCGCGGGCTGATGTCTTTATTCGATATATTCCAGAGATTATGCAGCACCTGCCCCGGAGGTGGAACGAATTGCGGCGGGTTAGTGCTGAAATCGAGAGTCCGCGTGACGCCGTTCTCGTCGACCGGAACGCCAAACCGGTCCCAGCGCGCGCCGATGTTCAGTGTCAGCTTGGGCGTGACTTTCCAGTCATCCTGGAGGTACAAAGCCGTTCTCCATTGGCGGGCCTTTGTGATGGGTACGCCTTCGGGCGTGAGCGTGGTCCGTGGATAGCCCAGCATAAACGCCGCTGCCGGATCGCCCGAAATATCGCCCGTAAAGCTCATGCTGCCAAAAGGCCAGTTGTTGGTGGTGGCGTTGTCGTACAGCTTGCGGACATCAACCCCGAGTTTCAGAGTGTGCTTTCCTTTGACCAAGGTGAGGTTGTCGACAATCTGATACGTCTGGCTGTTATCCAGATTCGAAGCCGCCAAATCGCTGCCCATGCCAAGATAGCCGGCGATATTGATAATTGGAAAGCCTTCTTCATCTGATCGTAACGGCCTGCCGTTTGGACCGCCGACATTCAGTCCATTGATGCCAAGCGACTGAATGGTGAAGCCGGTGTTTGTCAGCGTGCTCAACTGCGCCACGTTTTCCCGATCGAACCCGGCGCGAAATTCATTCAGCAAGGTTGGCGCGAACGCATGAACCCACTGCGCGGAGAGATTATCGATCGGGTAGGTTCCCGTGAACGTGAAGTTTGGGTTCAAATCGGTTTCCGGGAAGTTCCGGAACGCCTTGATGTAATGGACGAAAAGCTGATCGCGCTCGCTGAAGTAGTGATCGATGCGCGCAATGCCCTGGTTTACCGTCAGATTGCCCAGCGACGATCCGGCATAGTTCACATTTCCCGAAATGTTGGGCAGCGGCATGTATTTGTTAACGATGTTCGAGGAAACTGGATTCAGGAACGCAGCGGGGATTTGATTGCCCGCAAACGGCAACCCGGTAGTCGGATCGGTAATGGGAGTTGACGTAGCAGAGAAGTCGCCGATTCTCTGCTGCGGCGTGAGGACAACCGCCGTACCGGGAGTCTGCTGTATCGACCGCAGCCCTTCGTAACTCAAAAAGAAGAACGTTTTGTCGTGAATAATTGGACCGCCGAACGTCGCGCCGAACTGGTTTTGCTTCAGGATGTTTTGCGGCAGCGGCGAAGGGAGGAAGTAGTCTCGCGCATCCATTGCGGAATTCCTGAGAAACTCAAACACATCGCCGTGGAATCGATTCGCGCCGGACTTGATTTGTATATTGACGTTGGTCCCGGCGTTGCCGCCATATTGCGCCGAGTAGTTGCCCGTCTGAACGCTGAACTCCTGAATCGCGTCGATCGAGGGATAAAGGTTCACGTAATTGTGACGGTTATTCACCATCGTGATTCCATCCACGTTGACTTGGCCCCAGATCAGACGCCCGCCATTTCCGCCGATTTGAGAACCGTCCGTGCTGGACGAATGCAGATTGGGATTGTATACTTGCACGCCCGGCGTAAGAATCGCAAGATCGTTGAACTTCCTGCCGTTTAGCGGAAGGTTTTCGATCCGATCGGGTCCGACCACGTTACCAAGGCTTGCGTTTTCGGTTTGTAACAGCGGTGGCGCCGCCGTCACGTCCACAGTCTGTCGGACCCCGCCAACCGTCAAGGAGAAATCGATCTTTGCCTGCTGCCCGAGCTGAATGGTCACGCCGCTGCGCCGCTCTGCGTTGAAGCCAGTCGCCTTCACCTCGACGGCGTACTCTCCGGGAAGCAAGTAGCGAAATTCATAGGCGCCATCCGCTCCCGTTCTCGCTGTTCGCGACAGCCCTTTTGCAGCCTGCGTCAACGTGACAGTACCGCCGGTAATCACCGCTCCGGCGGAATCCGTGATCGTCCCCAAAATGACCGTATCGACGGTTTGCGCGGCGACGGGTGTTTCCAGAGCTATCAAAGCTGTTAGAAAACATACGCTCCAAAGAACGCCTGGGATCTCTTGAAAGAAAGGGAACCACCGATTATATGACATGCAATTCCTTCCAATGCGAAGGAAGTTTATCACAAAATGGTGAATTTAAAGTCTCTAATGTAACGCCCGCCTGCAATGGACGGCCAGTCTCAGGCTCGGCCGGGCCCGCCGAAATTGCTCTTGTGCCTGGTCGCTGTCCATTTGGCTCCCCGGTACTCGCTCATGTCCAGATCTCCTCCCATTCCTTCGGGCGTTACGGTTCCGGAGAAAGTGTAATTCAGCACCGCCCCGTGCTGTTCGCCGATGCTGCTGGTCATTTTGATCTGGTTGCCGTGCAGCGTCCCGAGGAGATCGCGCGCCAGGTAATCACCCTGGTGGGTGCCCGTGATGTCGGAGTTTTTCTGTTGCAAATAGAGGTTATGCTTTGACCGGCTTGCAGCAAATTCAATTTCAATGTCCCACGCCCCGCTGACATCGGTCGAGGCGGGCGTCGTGTCTTTCACGAGCTTAGTTCCCGCCGCCTTGGAGAGAATGGTGCGCAGCCGTTCGGCCACAATCTTGTCGTTCCCTGGCATCATCATGTAAGCGGTAATCGAGACGCCCGTTTCGTTCCCGGGCGAGGGATGGCCGAATCGCCTGCCTCCCATGCCGGAAAGTGTGATGCGCGGCTCGGTTGTGAACAAGGTGTGTTCGACTTCAGCGCCCGTGATCCCGATCTGATCCGTACTCCACCGAATCTGCAGAACAGGGCTGTGATTCGATAGGTGTTTCGTCTGAATGATCGAAGTCGTTACGCCTTGTACCGATCCGGTCTCTTTCGCGATGTGATTCATCCACGACATCCAGGTGTTCCATTCAGCCTGATGATCCCGCTTGGTCCACGCTTCGACCGCGGCGAGCATACCCATAGCTTCTTCTTTGCCGACTTTCATGGTGCGGCCATATCCATGATGAGGAGCGCTGTGAACCCAGGCCGCCTTCAGCAGATCCTTGCGACCGAGAATTAACCCCGCGCACTGCGGACCTCGAATGCACTTACCGCCGCTGTAGCCCACTAGCGTCGCGCCGCGCTGCAAATGCACGTTCGGAACGGTCAGCATTTCCGCCGCCGCGTCCACCAGGACCGGAATGTTCCGTTCCCGCGCAAGCGGGTAAATCATGTCGTAGGTCAGCGGCCCGGTTTCGGCATTCGGGCCGGCCAGCACATAAATCATTCCGACACGCGGCCCCAATGCGGCTTTGAATTCCTGTTCGTTCCCCACTTCGACTATCCGCACGCCGATGGACCGGATGGCTGCATCATACTCGTTGCGTGAATGCTTCGGAATCACGACTTCGTCTTTGGCAAAGCCGGCCAGATCCGGAATTCTCGTGTGCAGATCCGGATTTCCGCCCGCAATGCAGGCCGCGGTTGAGTGCGCGAGTCCCGCTGCGCACCCGGACGATATCATGCCCCATTCGGCGCCCGTAAGTTCCGCAAGGCGCTGCCCCACTCCATCGGCCAGTTCGTCGAGTTGCACATAATGCTGTGCAGCCGCCTCCTGGGCATGCGTGACTTCCGGCAGTTCCAGCGAACCGCCGATAATCGTGTAGGTGCCGCGGCAATTGATTACCGGATGAACATTAATCGATTCGTAAATATTCGCTGCGGTTGCCGAAGCGACAGATTCGTCTTTGGCGTTTGCAGCTTCCGAAGTAACTGCCGCGCTCGCAACTTCGAGTCCGGGCGCTAACCCGAGCAGGGCGCTCCCGCGTAACAGATCCCGGCGACTCACGCGATTGAGATATTGGCCTAACGAGCTACCGAATGTGTCCTGCATGATTCAATCATCTCTCATCGGAATGGCTCACCGACAAATGGCGAGTACGCCGGAATTGGGCTGGGAAATTCACACGTGAGGATCGACTTACCTGACGGAAAAGGCTCCGCCAGGACGCGTCGAGACAGAGCCAGCCTTGCGTGCGGTGAGAAATCGCCGGCATTTCCGGAACGTGTAGCAAGCCGTGACCTCGCCCACAAATAAATTCAACGCCGTCCCAATCCCAAAAAGTGTTCGAAGGTTGGCCGATCCGAACCGGATTACTCAGCAATCGAAGGCACACTGGGCAGCGCCTTCGCTGGTCTACGAGCGCCCATCGTATTCCAAGAATCCACGGCTCGCGAGGAAGTAGGTCTCCCGTGCCAAGGCCTGTACGCGGATTCCGTTGCTTTCGAGGAATCTGACGGGCGGGGTCGATGAAGCCCGCAACGAAGCCGGTTCAGCCCTGGGGGTAGGTCCCGCTCCCGCCTATTTCAAAAATGAGTGGTCCGTTCACAGTACCCTACGTCAGTTTCAGCACGTAAGCGTGATCGCCCGGGTGGCTGCTAGGCGATTCCACATGCAAGCCCTCGCGGTCCCGCTTCCACTTGAGAGGTGCCTGGGAGCCCAGCATTCGGACACCGCGGATATCGTTAAACCACAATGGTTTACCGGAGGGTAGTGAAGTTATCACTATTTCCTTTTCCGGCCAGCCCAGCAGAATAGCGAACAGAGTGTTTTCTTTTGTTGTGAACCGGATATCGCGAGCTGTATACGGTTTATCCTTCTGCTCGCTGAACGAGGCGCCCCCAACGTTACGGGTTGGCCCCTCGCCATAGACCGTCCACGGGCGTGTGCCATAAATCGCTTCTCCGTTCGATTTGAGCCACCGCCCGATACCCAGCAGAACATCGACCTCTTCCGGCGGCAGCGTGCCATCCGCTCTAGGCCCAATATCGAGCATCATGCAGCCGTTCTTGGAAACAATATCCACGAAGATGCCGATCACTTGGGTCGCGGACTTGAACCCAGCCGACGCGACGTAGAACCAGGATCCGAGCGCCGTGTCATCGAGCCACGGATACGGTGTGATCCGGTCCGCGCGCCCACGTTCGAAATCCAGAATGCCGGTATGCTCATGGATCCCGTGATCTTTTTGTGTCACGCCAATCTGCCGATTATTCCGGGCCGCCCAGTTGTATGCCGTGGCAAACAACTTCTGCTCATACTCCGGCGTGATGACCGCCTTGAATTCAAAATCAAAGTAGATTAAGTCCGGTTTGTATGTCTCGAGCACCTCATACACTTCGGCGAGCCATTTGTCTTGGAAATGCCTCCTGGGCGGAGCGCCGGGCTTGTGCGGCTCCGTGTACAGATCTGAATACTGAGGATCGGCGGCATCGTAGGCGAACGCGGGTTCATAGTACTTCCACGCAAACCCGTGGTGAAACGTCGTGACATATCGAAGGCCGCGTTTTCTATAGGCCTTTTCCAGTTCGCCAACGACGTCGCGGCGCGGTCCCAGCGCAACGCTGTTCCAGCGGGTCAGCCGGGAGTTCCACATCGCGAAGTTATCGTGATGAACTGCGACGGGGCCCGCGAATTTGGCGCCCGCCCGTGCAAAAATGTCGGCCCATTCCTCGGCGTTGAATTTCTCGCCGGTGAATCGCGGAATGATGTCTTTGAACCCAACGGTGTTCTGATTCCCGAAATGCTCCCGGTGATATTGGAAGGCTGGATGGTCGGATTTATACATCTGATTTCCGTACCACTCCGCGTCCCCCGGCGAATACGAGGACCCGACTGTGACAGGTCCCCAATGCGTGTAAATGCCGAATTTGGCATCGCGGAACCATGCGGGATCGTGATGCTCGTGCAACGACGCCCAGTCCGCCCGGAAGGGACCGCGGGCCACCAGCGCGTCGATCTCCGCCGTAGTTTCACCAAGGTTCTTTTCTTCGATGGTGCGAGCGGCAGCCGGTGAAAGACCCTGATAAATGTTGTGGACTTTTGAACCCCGCGAACGTGCCATCAGGGGAGCCCCGAGGCCAACGTAAAGCGCTTTCCGAACAAAGCTGCGCCGGTTCATGCCTCCGCACCTTGCATCAACGCCAGCGTGCTGCAATTCACCAAGCGATTATATGGTATTCGCACAAGCCTTTAAGCGCCGAATCGGCGTTGATTGCTCATGCGAACAGGAGTGCGTCATCTTGACTGCTGAAAATGACTCGTACCCTGAGCCCGGGTGGCACGATCGAGGCTGCTATTGGTGCAAGGGGTCGAACCGCACTTCGAGCAGCGTGCCTTCAACCAGCACGACATTATGCCCGCGAGCGGCGATATGATCGAAAACCGACCAGGCCGCGCCATAAAAGCCCAGGCCGCTTGCTCCCGCCTGCGACACCTGAGAGACGACTGTGCCGATCAAGCCGAAACCCGATGCTCCGGCCATGGCTCGCCACGCCTTATTCGAGCTTTGGGACTGGCCATTACCGGTTTGATCCTGATCGAATACCTGGATGCCCAAAAATGCCTGAACTGCGGGCGCCACAAAACGCATTTTGGACTCCACAGACCGGGCCTCCCCTTCCGAGTCAACTCTGATCCCTCCCGATTCAATCGGCTGCAATTTCACTACCGTGCCGTTTATGGCGCTGACGGAATGGTCCGATTCAATGGCGGAGGGCAGCTGCAATTCGTTGAAAGCAAATCGGAGTTGGCCTCCGCGGCGCCAGAAGCGGGCGGGCTGGACGTCGAGAACCGTTCCAGTCAGCCGCGTACCGGCCGGCAGTAGCAGCCGATGATCGCCGGAGTAGAGAGGCTGGGAAACCACTGCTTCCACGGTTTTTCCCAGGGGCGATGTCGACGAAACCGAACAGGCGAGCCGGGCTGTAACCACGCTGTCCGGCGGTGGAGGGCCGAGCGAGCTAGCTTCTTCACTGGTAACATCCGTCGTGCCGAACATAAGCGGCGCTGCAAGTTGCGTCAGCACTTGCGTCTTTGCCGGCACAAACTGCGGATGGTAGGGCAGATAGGAATACCCCACCTGCTCCAGCCTCTGCCATTTGTCAGGCGACTGGAGCGCATCGGTAAGCCGGCGGCGGCCATTGATGAAACCAACGCGGAGTTCTTCGCGCGTTTTGCCCATCAGCGAATCTTCTTCGCGGGGCTGAATGTCGTTGTTCGGGCGAATGACGGCGCCGCGGCCGGACTCCACGGTCGTATGAATGTGCATCCGGGTTCCATCGGGAAACACCAGAGTGTCGAACTCGATCGCCGGATCGTGGAGCTGCGTAAAATCGCCGCCCATCATCGCGTGAATTCGTTTCTGCCGGTTGATGGGATCCAAACGGGCGACATGTCCAAGCACTTCGCTGCCCGCCGGCACTACTTCCTGATCGAAGGCGTACAGTGGGTTGATAAGACGCGCCCGCACGGGTTCACCGACGTGCTTAATCGCAAATCTGCGCTCGACGCTCACCTGCAATGGCGTTCCGGCAGCGAGAACGAGCTTTACGGGCTGCGGACAGGCTGGGATGGCTACCAGTAGCGCGATGAGTCCGAATAAAAGGCGACGATCCCGCATGAAACTTAATAGTCTCGATGAGTTTGCCTGCTTCTCAACTTTTAATTTACGCGGAGTGCCGCACGAAAAGAAATATGCTCGTGCGCACGAGAGGGCTAAGGACGCAGGGTACTGAAGCAGGGTCGTAATCGCTCGGCGCATGGTTTCGCCCTTGCCTTCCTCACTAGCAATTGCCGCTCCGTAGCGGAAAATGACCGTCGACCTATATTTTCATAGTTTTAGCCCATGCTTGAGGCGGGAAGGAGTGGTAAAGTTTTCTCAATCGCAACGTACGAATTCCAAACGCGGAGCAAATGCCGAGTTGAACGCGGCACCGCAGGCCCTGGGAGAGCCGACGCCGCTGCATCAACGCTGCTGGTTGCATCCGCCGCTCCGGACTTGGTAACCTAGTGACTTACCACGTCCGGCATCTGCCGGACAGGAGAAACCTCTGTATGGCGAAAGTATGCGAAGTGTGCGGCCGCGGGCCGCAGTTTGGAAACCGGGTCAGCCACGCACACAATGTGACGAAGCGGCGCTGGAACTTGAATCTGCAAACAGTTCACGCACTGGTGAACGGAGCGGGTAGGCGCTTGCGTGTTTGTACGCGTTGCATTCGCAACGGCAAAGTCCTCAAAGCCCCTTCGGCATAAGGCATTCAAGCAGATTTGACGAGAGACTTCGCTTAGCGGAGTCTCTCTTTTTATTGCACCAATTTAACCGCTTCACGATCGATTGCCGTGAATTCCGTAACAGCACTCGTGGCAAGATGCATTACATGCGCTTTGTCACATTCGAATCAGACGGCCGCCCCCGGCCTGGGGCCGTTTCCAAGGATGCTGTTATCGATCTGTCGTCGTTAGGGTATCTTTCCCTGCTGGACCTCATTGAGGCCGGTCACGAAGGCCGTAAGAAAGCAGAAGACCTCGTTTCCGAGCCCCCAAAGGGCACGGTATTTCCTCTGCAATCGGTGCGGCTTCACGCTCCCATTCCACGCCCGCGGAAATTGATCTGTGTCGGGCTCAATTACCGCGACCACGCGGAAGAGACCGGCTCGGCAATTCCGACCACCCCCACCATTTTCAACAAATTCGCAACCGCAGTGATCGGCCCTGGCGATCGCATTGTGCTGCCTAAAGTTTCCAAAGCTCCCGACTATGAGGCGGAATTCGCGTTCGTCATCGGAACAGGCGGCCGACACATCGCTGCGGAGGACTGGCGGAAACACGTATTCGGCTACACGATTGTGAACGATGTCAGCGCCCGCGACTACCAGCGCGCTACTTCGCAATGGCTGATGGGCAAGACATTCGACACGTTCGCGCCGCTGGGGCCCTGGATCGTCAGCGCCGACGAGATTGAAGATCCGCACTCGCTCGACATCTCCATGGTGATCAACGGCGAAGTTCTCCAAAATTCAAACACGAAGAATCTCATCTTCAAAATTCCCGACCTTGTTTCGTTTCTCTCCAGCGTATTCACGCTCGAACCGGGCGACATCGTTTCGACCGGCACACCTGGAGGTGTCGGTTTCGCACGCAAACCGCCGCGGTATCTGAAGCAAGGCGACGATGTCGTCGTAAAAATACCCGCCATCGGCGAATTGCGAAATCCAGTCATCGCCGAAGCATGATCGCAGGGGTGGTTTCGCTTCACGCGGAGGCACTCCGCACGAGAGCGAGCGGGTTAGAGGAACCGGGTTGACCCGCTCGCTCGCGGGCTGCGGCTCCGTGTGGAGCTTGGTGTATGAGAGCCGTCGCGTCCTACCATTGAGGGGAGGACAACATGGAAATTCGTAAACTTGGATCGCAAGGGCTGCAGGTATCGGCGCAGGGACTCGGCTGCATGGGCATGTCGGATTTTTACGGCGTGCGCGGGGACGAGGCTGAATCGATAGCCACCATTCACCACGCTCTCGAGCTTGGTATCAACTTCTTTGATACGGCCGACATGTATGGGTTCGGGGAAAACGAGGAACTGGTGGGGCGGGCGCTGGGGGAGCGGCGTCGCGAGGCGATTGTCGCCACGAAGTTCGGTTTTGTCCGCGATCGCAACGACCCTTCGGCACGAGGCGTAAGTGGACGTCCTGATTACGTCCGTAAAGCCTGCGAAGCCAGCCTGCGGCGCCTGGGTATGGACCACGTCGACTTGTACTACCAGCACCGTATCGATCCGGAAGTGCCCATCGAAGAGACGATCGGGGAGATGTCGCGCTTGGTGGAGGAAGGCAAGGTGCTGTTCCTCGGCATGTCGGAAGCCGGTCCCAATTCGCTGCGGCGCGCCATGAACGTACATCCGATCACGGCCCTGCAGACGGAATATTCATTGTGGAGCCGCGATGTAGAAGACGGAATCCTGCCGGCCTGCCGTGAGTTGGGCATAGGATTCGTTCCCTACAGCCCGCTTGGACGCGGCTTTTTGACGGGGCAATTCAAACGGTTTGAAGACTTACCCGAGGACGATGCCCGCCGGAACCAACCGCGTTTCCAGGGCGAGAATTTTCAGAAGAATCTGGACCTGGTCTCGAATCTCGAGCGCGTCGCGAAGGAAAAAGGCTGTACCGCGTCGCAACTGGCGCTCGCCTGGGTACAGGCCCAGGGTCGGGACGTGATCCCGATTCCCGGCACGAAGCGTCGGAAGTACCTCGACGAGAACGTGGCCGCGCTGGATGTGCATCTCACGGCTAGTGATCTGGAGGAAATCGAACACGCGTTCCCCAAGGATGCTGCCGCCGGACTTCGCTACCCCGCCAGAATGATGGCGCAGATCGGAATCTAATTCTCCCTCGGGACGGGCATGCCTCGACCGTCAAAGATAAGATGGTCTGCGGTTATGCCTGTATTTTCCCGACGCCAACTGCTCGCGAGCGGCGCGACCGGCCTTGCCGCGCTTCCGTTCCCCCAATCCGCTCCGGCGGCAGTTTCGGCTCCGAACAAGCCGCGCAATCTTCTAAGCGCTCGCTATTCTGAAGCAGAGATTCAAAAGGTTCTGATCCCGGTTGAGCGCTGGCGTCCCTTTGCGCCGATCGGCGACCGAAAATCCTGGCAGGTAATACCTTTCGATACGCGCACAGAGATCGTCACTCGCGCGGAACAGGCATTGACCATAAAGTGGCCGCTCCTGCCGGCGACGCTTTTTCTCGAGTATGCGCGCACAGGCAACCGCACA
>JAICLJ010000286.1 GCA_025927575.1 Bryobacteraceae bacterium
AGTTTTCCCGACACGTAAATTCGTTGCGACTGCTTCTGTCCGCCGAAATTGAAGTTTCGCAGCACGCGGAACGCGACCGGCTGGCCGGGCTTCAACGTTTGCTGGATCTTCAACACGTCTTCCGGCGAGGTCACGCTCTGACGATTGATGGTCAGAATGATATCCCCTTCCTGCAAACCGATATCGTCGGCAAACGAGCCTGGATCGACAGTTGCCACACGCACGCCGGCATCTTTGTCGATCTTCATCCTCCCCCGGTCGCCTTCCGTCAGACGATTGATGCCAATCCCGAACTTGGCTTGTGCGGACGATTTGTTTTCCTCGGGAGCGGGCGCTTTCTTCTGAAGCTCCGAGAACTGCCGCTGGTTCTTCCAAACTTCCGAACGCTCGGCGATCGGCACCTTAAAGTCCATGCGCTGGCCTCCGCGGTCAACAGTCAGTAGCGCGATGGAGCCGATCGGCAGATCCGCGACGCGTCCCACCAGATCGTTGCCGTCTTGCACCGGCTTATCGTTCAGCGCAAGAATCACATCGTCTTCCTTTACGCCGGCCTTCCCCGCGGGCTTATCCGGCGGCGCCGATTCCACAATCACCCCATGATCCAGGCCGAATGCAAGCAGCGTGTCCTTATTCTCCTGCGGACGCCAGCTTACGCCGATGGACCCGCGAACCACGCGTCCATAGCGGATGATGTCGTTGTAAACGCGGACCGCCATGTTCGATGGCATGGCGAATCCGATTCCTTCATACGCGCCGCTCCGTGTCGCGATCATCGTATTTACGCCGATCACTTCGCCGCGAATGTTGAGGAGCGGTCCACCGCTGTTTCCAGGGTTAATCGCCGCATCCGTCTGAATAAAATGCTGGAACTGTTGCTGCGTGCTCAGGCTGGGCAGGTCCCGTCCCGTTGCGCTCACGATGCCCGCCGTCACCGTGGCTTGAAGGCCGAACGGCGCTCCAATCGCCACCGCCCAATCGCCGACCTCCGTTCCATCCGAATTCCCTATCTGAACCGGGGGCAGCGATCGTTTTGCATCGATCTTCAGCACCGCCAGATCGCTCTCTGGGTCGATTCCGATCACGCGCGCGCGATAATCCGTGTCGTCGTTGATCAGCCGCACCTTAATCCTGTCGGCCTTATCGATGACATGATCGTTGGTCAGTATGTAACCGTTTTTGTCAATGATGAATCCGGTCCCGCTGCCTTCCTGCCGGAAGGGTTTGGGCCCATCGTCTTCCCCGAAGAATTTTCGCAACATACCCTGCGGATCCTGCGAATCGTCGCTCTGATCGTTCGGGGCTTTCTTGGCCTGCTTGTCCGGCTTCACCAGGTAATCCGAATGTATGTAGACTACCGAAGGCTCCAGGCGCTTGGCCAGCTTTGTGAACTCATTGCCGACGGGTTGGGCCTGCGGCAGCTTGATAGGCGTTGCATCGGCTGCCACCGGCGACCTCTCGTCCTTGGCTGCGTTCACCCCTGTATTGATCAGGGCGCCGATCAGGATTCCAACCAGCAGCGTCGCCAGCAGCAGTGTGACGCTTAACAGCTTTTGCTGCTTGACTTTTGCGAGAAATGACGACATTTACTAGACAACCTTTCAGGGAGCCGGACACCTTAAGTATAGGGATTTGCTGTCGGGATAGGCGACGTGCGCGGTTACTTCTTCAAGAAGTGCTGTTGATGGGATGTTGGCTCCGTCCCACGGGTTTCAATACCACCAGAAGAATGCCCGCGAGAATCAGCAGCCCACCGTTGACTGCTCCGGCGGTCAACCGCTCGCCGCCGAAAGTAACCGCCGTCACTAGCGCAAATACGGGCTCCAACGCGAAAATGAGCGCCGTCCGGGTGGCGCTTGTGTACTGCTGCGCCCATGTCTGGATGGCGAAAGCGATCGCGGTCGCGAACACGCCGGTTAGGACAAGCGCGAACACGACGCCGGGCGACCACGACACGCGCGGCGGTTCGGCGGGAAGCGCCAAGGTGGACAACAGGGCCGTGCATAGGATCTGACCAAGTGCGACCGCTTCGAAGCGCTCCCGGCGGGCATAATAACCGAGAACCACAAGCTGGCCCGCGAAAGCAACCGCGCAGGCAATCGTCAACAAATCTCCGAAATTGAGCCAATCGAATTTCAACCCAAAAAAAACGAGACCGGCGCTGCCGGCCCCCGGAACCACCATCAGACCCATCCCGGCCGTCGCGATCAGTATTCCCATCACCTCGGAAAGATGCGGCCACGTTTTGTGCACGGCGGCCGCAATCAGAGGAACCAGAACTATATATAGCCCGGTGATAAATGCGGATTTACCGGCAGCGGTATATTTCAGTCCATAGGTTTGAAGAATATAGCCGGACCAGAGGAATAAACCCGCCACCGCGCCACCGCGTAAGCCGGACCACACTGCTTTCGCGCCTGCCGCCCGGAATGGCTTTATGAACAGAAGCGCCATGCACAAGCTGGCGACCCAGAAACGGATGGCAAGAAAGTAAAGAGTGGAAACATCGCTCAGCGCCGATTTGACGACCACAAATGTGCTTCCCCAGAGTAGGGCGACAAATGCGAGCGCGAGATCCGCTTGCCAGCGGCGTGGGGCTTTCCCGACTGGAATGGCGGCAGCCGTACCGGCGCTCACGCGTCGGGATCCTCGGCCGCGAGGTCACGGCCGAGGTCGGTAGCCAGTGCCGCAAGCAGGAGCAAGACTCGCCGGAGCCCGAGTTCGCGCCCGTCCGGGTGAAACCACTCCTGCTCCGTGTGGGCGCCGGCGCCGTGCCCACCTGTGCCGATGGAGAGAGCCGGCAAACCGAGCGAGAGCGGCAGGTTCGCATCGGTAGAAGCACAATTGACTCGCGTACGAATCTGCAAATGTGAGTCCACTGCCTGGATAGTGCGCAAGAGCGGCGAGCCCGGGGCAAGCTTCCCGCCGGGACGCCATCCGAGTTCCTTGATTTTGGCGCTAATCCGCGAAGCGCGCGCCCGATGGTTTTCAAATTCGAGCGCCTTTTCCACGGAGGTCGTCAGAAGCCCGGCAAGCTCCTGAAGCACTTCCGGATCTTCCGACCGCAAGTCCAATTTCGTCAGGCAGCTAGCGGGAATGGAGTTAATGCTCGCTCCACCCTCGATGATGCCGAAATTATAGGCGAACCGGGCTGCCGCGCCCTCCGTTCGCAATTCGGCTCCTTGCGCGAACGCGGTGATGGTGTGTCCGGCTGCATGGACGGGATTGGCGTTTCCCTGGTCATTCCAGCTATGCCCGCCCGACCCGTGAAACGTCACCTCAAAACGCCGGCTGGAGAGGGCCTGCACCGTAATATGCTCGAGCGAAGGGCCATCCAGCACGATAAAGGCGCGAACTCGCTCCGACCACGCATTCTGCCGGCACAGATAACGCATACCGCTCAGGTTGCCTTCGCCTTCCTCGCCCACATTGGCGACAATGAGCACTGAACGGGCCAGTTCCTCCAGGCCGGGCGTTTCGGCCAGCACCCGCGCCAGCGCCAGCAGCGAAGCCAGCCCGGAGCCATTGTCGGATACGCCAGGACCATGAAAACGTCCATCCGGCGAAACCATGATGTCTTCCGGACGGTTGGGCGAAAGCACCGTATCCAGGTGCGCCGTTACAGCCAGAAGCGGCCGGCCGGCGGATCCTGGAAACGTGGCAAGCGCGTTTCCGGCGCGGTCTAGCGTTGATTCCCACCCGAACGAACGCATTCGTTCGCTAAACCAGTTTGCGCGCTTCTCCTCGAAAAATGTGGGAGCCGGAATCCGGCAAATGGCGAGGTGTTGCTCGTTGATCCACTGACGCTCGCGCGCAAACCACCGCTGTGCCTGGAATAACGGGGCCTGGTCCGCCAGTTCGGATATGCGGCGCGTGTCAGGTGATGCGCGGCGCCCCAGGCCCAGCAGAGATTTAGTTTGCGTGGCCAAGCCGTGAAACCTAAGGATAACGCGCCGAATGGAAACAAGACAGAGCGATGCCGGGACTCCCGCCAGCGCCCGATTGCGGGTGCTGGCGTCTTCTTCTGCTGCTAGAATCGGGGTTCGCGACCATGAAATCGGTATTCGCTGTCCTGTTGCTCGGCCCGCTGTTGT
This sequence comes from Bryobacteraceae bacterium, assembly GCA_025927575.1. Classification (GTDB taxonomy): domain Bacteria; phylum Acidobacteriota; class Terriglobia; order Bryobacterales; family Bryobacteraceae; genus KBS-96. The sequence continues at coordinate 4,092 of JAICLJ010000286.1, forward strand.
TTGCGGCCACGGCGACGAAAAGCAAAAGCACCTTTCCGAGCTCTTCGAGCAAAGCCAAAGCCGCCAGCCACAGCACGCATAGCAGCAAGAAGACCCGGCACACAGCGCGAAAGCGGCGCCCTGCCCGGCCGGCTCGTCAAATGCAGCCCACTGCCGACCGGTACAAAGATATTCAGCAAGCGCTCGCCGACAAGGGATACTTCAAAGGCGATGTCACCGGGAAGTGGGGGCCGGATTCAAGCGATGCGCTGCAGCGTTTTCAAACCGACAACAAGCTGCCGAATGACGGAAAGGTCAATTCCCTGTCGCTGATCCAACTTGGCCTCGGCCCTAAGCGTGATCCGATTAAGCCTATGGCAACACCCCCGGTGAGTCCC
>JAICLJ010000057.1 GCA_025927575.1 Bryobacteraceae bacterium
CATCGCTTTGGGCCGCAATTCACCCGCGCTGTTCGAATCTCTGAAATGGAATTCGACTTCCGTCTGATCGGAGACGCGCAGGAAATCCAGCAGATATTGCGCGTTGAAACCGATCTCCAGATCCGGGCCGCTATACTCGATCGGAATCGTCTCCTCGCTTTCGCCTGTTTCGGAAATCGAGGAATGCACCTGCAACTCACCCGTCGCGACCTTCAGCCGTACCGCCCGTGATCGTTCATCCGAGAACTGCGACACGCGCTCGAGGGCAGAACGCAAATCGTCTCGACCAATTGAGACGGAGTGCGCATGTTCCTTTGGCAGCACACGTTCATAATCGGGAAAGTTTCCCGTCAGCTTGCGCCCCAGCAACAGCCGCTTCTCAATCTGAAAAAATAGATGGTTCTCGTTGCCGGCAAACTCAATCTGCGCGTCGCCATTATCGCTGGCGAGCTTCAAAAGTTCGAGCATCGCCTTCTTGGGCAGCAGCGCCTTGTACGCAGCTTCCAGTTCAAGCGGAACAGCTTGTTCGATCATCGCGAGACGGTGCCCGTCGGTCGCCACCATAATGATTCCGCTTTCGCTCAGAACGAGCAGTGCCCCGTTCAGAGTGAACCGGGATTCCTCGGCGGAAATCGCGAAAATCGTGCGCTGGATCATTTGCGATAGCATTGCAAGCGGCAGCCTCGCCAGAACCTCCGGCATTTGCGGCAGTTCCGGGAAGCTCTCCCGGGACATCCCTGCGATCCGGGTGCGCGAACGGCCGCAAACCAGGCTGGCCCACTGGTTCTCCTGCAGCTTCACCTGTACGTCCGCATCGGGCAGGAGCCGTACATAATCCAGCAGGCGGCGTGCGGGGATCGTGCCTGCACCTTCTTTCTTGATCCGCGCCGGGCACGCACACCGGATGCCCAGCTCGAGGTCTGTGGCTGTCAGCCAGACCTGGTCCTTGTCGGTTTCGATCAAGATATTCGACAGAATCGGAATCGTCGTCTTCTTTTCGACGACCCCCTGCGTCAGCCCTAATTCCCTTACCAGATCGGACTTGCTAACCGAAAATTCCATACGGGTTGTTACGTGTCTCCCTAGTGAAGTCTACAACCGTCTTTAGAAATGCCTGGAACCCTGCCGGCCGGATCCGGCCATTGCGCTTCTTACTTCTACGAGACCATTTTTAAAGCTCAAGAGAGACTCGTATTCGTAGGTCCTGTGGAAATGTTGATTTCTCTCTAAATTATACTAAATCCTAGTGCTTCCGTCACTTCCTACCTGTGGATTTCGAGGTGTCCGGCGGTGTGAAATTCTCGCCGCTTTGGCTTTCTCACCCCTTTTAACGCCCCGTTTTTTGGCGTCACTGTGGAAAACTCTTCTAACCCTATTGCAATGTATCGAATAGGCTTTGGATAAGCCTGTTTAAATCTTCATCGCGCTGTCTGAGGTCTTCGATCTTTTGGATGGAGTGAAGGACCGTCGTGTGGTGTTTTCCACCGAAGGCGCGCCCGATTTCCGGCAACGAAGCACGGGTCAGTTCCTTGCACAGATACATGGCGATCTGCCGGGGGAACGCGATTTGCCGGGTGTTGCTCTTCATCTTCAGTTGCGATGGGGATAACCCGAATTTGTCAGCGACGGCCCGGATAATGGAATCGATTGAAATCCGGCGATCGGAGGCCGCGCCCATATATTTCAGCGTCTGTTGCGCCATGGCTACCGTGATGGGTGCCCCGGTGAGCGAAGAAACGGCGATCAGCCGGGTCAGAGCCCCTTCTAGTTCGCGAACGTTCGATTTGGTCTTGGTCGCGATATAGCTGCGGACGTCATCGGGCAGGCGGACGCCTTCGGTTTCGGCCTTCTTATCCAGAATGGCCATTTTCGTTTCGAGATCCGGCGGTTGGACATCGACGATCAGGCCCCACTCGAATCGTGACCGTAAACGCTCGAATAAGCTGGAGAGCTCTTTCGGAGGGGAATCGCTCGAAATGACGAGTTGCTTTCGATGCTCGTGCAATTCATTGAAGGTGTGGAAGAACTCCTCCTGAGTCCGTTCCTTGCCCGCAAGGACATGGATGTCGTCGATGAGGAGCGCGTCTGCTGAGCGATAGTGCCGGTGAAACTGCGTCATCCGCCCATTCTTCAGACAGGCCACCAGTTCGTTCACGAATCGTTCGGTCGACGTATAGACCACATTGAGGCCGCTGAAATTCTGTAACAGGCTTTGCCCCACGGCATGCATCAGATGCGTCTTTCCGATTCCAGTGGCGCCATAGATAAACAGCGGGTTGTAGCTGCGGGAGGGCATCTTCGAGACGGCCATCGCGGCCGCGTGCGCAAGCTGATTTGAGGACCCGACGACGTAACTATCGAATGTAAGCCGCGGATTCAGCCACGAAGCCGAATTTTCAAACATGGGCTCGGCGAGAGGTTGAACTGTGGCGCCATTCGTCGCCCCAGCGCCTGCAGCCATAGCCCGGAGAGGGATTCCCAAGATATACTCGATTTTCTCGACCGGGGGCTGAAAGTCTTTGAGTATCTCGCGGATGTGAAACGCGTACTCCTGTTCGATCCAGGTCCTGGTCGTCTCGTCTGGAACACTGACCACCAGTAGCCCGTTCTGATATTCGACCTGCTCGGTCCTGGAAATCCAGTTCTGGTAGGCATCGGAACTCAACGCGCGCGCGAGGCGTTCTTTAATCTGTTCCCACAAATTGCTCATGTCCGCCACCCCCAACTGACATCCACCCAAAACGAGACAGATTTCCCACTGGTTTTCCACACTTGTGGAAAACCGCCAACTTCACTTGTAGGAGAAACCCGGTGGTCCGAGCCAACGCATCGAGTTCAGCCGGGAGAGGAACTGTTCCGTCTTCGGAATCAACAGAATAACACAGCATGCCGGGTTCGGATGACAAATCTGATGCCGTTCTATCTCAATGATTTCAATGGAGATATGAAGCGTAACGATTTCTCGTCCAGGCGGTTTTCCACACCTCAGCCAAGGCGCTGTACTCGGTAAAACCCGCAGTTCCAACCACATGAATTGACTTCGGAACAAGTTCGTTGGAGAATGTGGATTACTCCTCCGGGCGGGAGTAGCTCAGTTGGTAGAGTGCAACCTTGCCAAGGTTGATGTCGCGGGTTCGAATCCCGTCTCCCGCTCCAGATTCGAATCAATCTTCGCAGACGCACTTTGGCAGTTTTTCTTAATTTCGATTGTGACCATTCCATGAGGTATAGGGTCAAACGAGTGCTTGTCTGCATCCAATCATTTGGTGAGCAATAACATCCAGGTGCACGAAACTCAGTCGCCTTCCCGAGCCGTCCTCCTGATGCGCACTGCGCCGAAGGTGCTGCGGCAAATGTCCAAAGAAGTTCCAAGGATCATCCTCCCCGCCCCCTATGCGCCGAACCCAAAAGCGTGGCCAGACACTGGAATTCACGCCGCGTGGCTAGGACACAGCACGGTATTCCTCAAAGTGGACGGCTATACGATTCTCACCGATCCCGTGTTCAGCGATCGGGTGGGGATCGAACTCGGACCGGTCACGGTTGGAATTAAGCGCCTGGTTTCGCCGGCGCTACAACCCGGAGACCTGCCGCATCCGAACCTGATACTCCTCTCGCACGCCCACATGGATCACTTCGACCGTCCGAGCCTTCGGGCTTTGGGGAGCGATCATACATCGGTCGTTACGGCTTTTCGGACATCCGATCTGCTGCGGGTGCGGCGCTATCACTCCGTGCAGGAGCTTGGCTGGGGTGAGACGGTGCGCGTCGGAGCGGCTACCGTTAAGGCTTTCGAGGTGAACCACTGGGGAGCGCGGGTACGGACCGACACATATCGCGGCTTTAACGGTTATGTGATCGAGATTGGACGACGCCGGATTCTGTTCGGCGGCGACACCGCCCTTACGGACAACTTTAAGAGCGTCAAAACGAGTAAACCGATCGATTTCGCGATCATGCCCATCGGCGCGTACGATCCCTGGATTCGCTTCCACTGCAATCCCGAGCAGGCCATGAAGATGGCCAATGACGCCGGCGCCGAGCGGATTCTTCCGGTCCACCACCAGACATTCCAGCTTAGCCGCGAGCCGCGACACGAACCCATTGAGCGCCTGATTGAAGCGACTGGCGCCGACCGCGTCTGCCTGCAGGACATCGGACAGGAATTTCATTCGTAAAAGAATTGGGGCGGCGCTCAGGTAGAGCTTTGGCGATAGCCGAGAATCCTGCAAGCGATTTCAGAACCCGTTTCTGATTGACAGCCTGTTGAATCCGCCGATATACTGATCTCTCATTCTGGTTAGGTGCCTGCAATTACGGGCGTAATGTATACGGTTGCATTCCGTCGCATTATCCTTCCGCTATATTGAAGCCCTGGCTTACACGCCCGCTATGGAAGAGAGATCCCAATGCCATACCAGCCTTCGCGCCGCTCATTCAGCACTGCACTATTGGGAGCGCCGGTTCTTTTAAGAGCGCAGCCGAGTTCCACGCGATCCCGCGTCAAGCTTGACCCGGCGCGAAAAATCGGCGAGATCGATCCCAAAATTTATGGCAATTTCGCCGAGCACCTTGGCCGGTGCATCTACGGCGGCATTTTCGATGAAGGTTCGTCGCTCGCGGATTCCAACGGCTATCGCCGGGACGTAGAGAAGGCAATCAAAGATCTGAACGTAACGCTCCTGCGCTGGCCGGGTGGCAACTTTTCATCGAATTACAACTGGCGCGATGGTATCGGCCCGCGCGATCAGCGCCCGGCGCGGCTGGAACTAGCCTGGGGCACGATCGAAAGCAACCGTTTCGGCACTCACGAATTCCTGAACTACGCCGAGATGCTGGGTACCCAGCCGTACCTCTGCGCGAATCTGGGCACAGGCACGTGGGACGAGGCGCAGCAGTGGGTGGAATACTGCAACTACCCCGAAGGCACCGCTCTCACGAAACAGCGTGAAAAGAATGGCCGGCAAAAACCATGGCGCGTCGATTATTGGGGTCTAGGCAACGAAATGGACGGCCCCTGGCAGATGGGGCATCGCACGTCCGACGATTACGGCAAGTTCGCGCTCGAAGCCGCGAAGATGATGAAGTGGACCGATCCGAAGATCAAACTGATCGCCGCGGGCTCATCCAACTACAACGCCGACTGGGTGGGCTGGAACCGGACCATCCTGCAGCATCTCGCGGGACACGCGGATTACCTGTCGATGCACCTTTATGTCGGCAACCGGAAGAACGATTATTACGACTTCCTCGCGAGTTCGCTCGACCTGGCCGACAAGACCAAAACGGCGGAAGGCATCATTCGCAGCACGCTCACGGAAGACCCGAAAGCGCCGCCGATCCACATTGCCTGGGACGAATGGAACGTCTGGTACCGCGCGCGCGGCGACAAGCAGCGAGGCCGCCGCATTCTCGAAGAAAAATACAACCTTGAGGACGCCCTCGTCATTGCGACGTTTCTCAACACCTTTATCAACCACGCGCACATCGTGAAGATCGCGAACATGGCCCAGATCGTCAACGTGATCGCGCCGATATTCACGAACGAGACCGGGCTCTATCTGCAGACCATCTACTATCCGCTGCAGCTTTTCGCGAACAATTCATTTGGAACCGCGCTTCAGCTCGAAATTGAATCGCCAACATATGAGAACCAGCGCTTCGGCAAAGTGCCCTATCTCGACGTTTCGGCCGCCCATAAGGACGGAACGCTGGTGCTCAACGTGGTGAACCGGCACCGCGATCAGGCGGTCGAGGTCGATTTTGAAGCGCAGGACAGCAAGTTTTCTTCACACTTCGAAGTGTCCGAGGTGAACGGACCCGATATCAAATCGGAAAACAATTTCGGCGTGACGAATGTTAAAGCGACGAAGAAGAGCACGCAAGCAAGCGGCAATCGTCTGACGTACAAGTTCGCTCCGCATTCGTACACGATGCTAAAGGGAACGCTGGGTTAGTTAACAGGCGATGCCGAATAGGCCCGGGAGGAACCCGCGCACTTGTGTGCGCAGATCCCTTTCCAGGTTGCCTCGACTCAGAGCCGCCCCGCGTCAAGGCTGAAAAACTCCGGACTACTAGCCGCTCATCGCCGCCAGGAACTCGGCGTTGCTGCGCGTCTTTGCGAGCTTATCGATCAGCAACTCCATCGATTCCACGGGCGACAGTGGGTTCAGCACCTTGCGCAACACCCAGACGCGGTTGAGTTCCTCTTTCGGCATCAGCAGCTCTTCCTTACGCGTGCCGCTCCGGTTGATATCGATTGCCGGGAACACACGCTTGTCGACCAGCTTCCGGTCAAGATGAATTTCCATGTTGCCGGTGCCTTTGAATTCTTCGAAAATGACATCGTCCATGCGGCTGCCGGTATCAACCAGCGCCGTTGCCACGATGGTCAGCGACCCGCCTTCTTCAATGTTGCGGGCTGCGCCAAAGAACCGTTTCGGACGCTGCAGCGCGTTTGAATCGACACCGCCGGAAAGCACTTTTCCAGAGGGCGGGACGACCGTGTTATACGCACGCGCGAGGCGTGTGATCGAATCGAGCAGAATCACGACGTCGCGCTTATGCTCGACCAGGCGCTTCGCCTTCTCAATCACCATCTCGGCTACCTGCACGTGTCGCGATGCAGGCTCGTCGAAGGTCGAGCTGATCACTTCGCCTTTGACGGACCGCTGCATATCCGTTACTTCTTCTGGACGTTCATCGATCAAAAGAACGATGAGATTGATTTCCGGGTGATTCGTCGTGACGGAATTGGCGATGCTTTGCAGCATCATGGTCTTGCCGGTGCGTGGCGGGGCGACGATCAAACCGCGCTGGCCCTTGCCGATGGGCGTGAGCAGGTCCATCACGCGGCCGGAGTAGTTGTCCTTCGCCGTTTCCATTTTGATCCGTCCATGCGGATACAGCGGCGTCAGGTTATCGAAAAAGATCTTGTTGCGGGCCTCCTCAGGCGGTTCAAAATTGATCGCGTCGACTTTGATCAGCGCGAAGTAGCGCTCGCCTTCTTTGGGAGGCCGGATTTGACCGGAAACGGTGTCGCCGGTGCGCAGATCGAATCGCCGGATTTGCGACGGCGAGACATACACGTCGTCCGGGCCCGGCAGATAGTTGTACTCGGGCGCGCGCAGAAAACCGAAGCCGTCCGGCAGGCATTCAAGGACGCCTTCCGAAAAAATGAGGCCGCTTTTCTCCGCCTGGGTTTGCAGGATCTTGAAAATCAACTCCTGCTTGCGCAGACCCGCGGCGCCCTGGACGCCCAAATCTTTCGCAATCTGGTTGAGCTTTAGGATGCTCATGTCCTTCAACTCAACCAGGTCGAGTGTCGGCGTGCCATTCTTCTGCTGGCCGATATTGCCGATCGAATGCCGCAGGCGCTTGCCATCCTGCGGCGGCGCGCCGTTGTTCTCGGGCGCTTTCGCCTCAGGCCCTTTTGCCTCAGTGGGCTGACCCTCCGGCGGCGGCTGCTCAGCGCTTGGGCGTCCTTCGTTTCCGGAGCCTTCGTTGCTACGGATGTCGTTCGTCCGCGCCTCGAACGGGCGTACAGGCGACCGCTCCCCACGCGGGGCGTCGCCCCTTGTTTCGCCGTGCCGCGCCTCACCAGCGCCGGTCCGCAGCCGGGATGTGGTGGCCTTCTCCGGCTTAGGTTCCGCGAGCTTCGCTTCTGGGTTCTCGCCCTTTGCCTCGGCGGGCTTGCTGCCATTTTCGGGCCGCTTCGTTGCGCCTTGTTCTACAGTTTGATCAGTGGGCGTTCCTTCGGTGGAAGCCGCGGAGGCTACTGCCTTTTCCTGATTTTCGAGATGATTTGCCAAATTTCCCTCACTCCCCGGCCGTCTATGGCCGAGAACGGTACTGGTTCCTGCTCCGGTATTTGTTTACGGATCGAAGCCAGCCCTGCAATTTGTTGATTTTTACTCTTCAGTTTGTCGATTTTGGTGACAATCACCTGGTATCGACGGTTGTGGAATTCAAGCCACTGCTTGAGTTCCAGGTCCATCTCCATCCATCCCCGGCGAGCGTCCAATAACAGGAACGAAAGCGCGAGGCTGGAGCGGTTTACCAGGTACGCCTCTATCAGCTTCCGCCACTCCTGTTTTTGCGGTAGCGGAACCTTGGCGAACCCGTAACCTGGCAAGTCGACGAAATGCACGCCTTCCTCGACTCGAAAAAAATTGATCATCTGCGTGCGCCCTGGTTGCGAACTCGTAAATGCGAGGCCCGGCCAACCAGCCAGCTTATTCAGCAAGCTTGACTTGCCGACGTTGCTCCTTCCGAGGAAAGCAAATTCGATAGCCCCGCCCGTTTCGAGAGATTCCGGCGGAAACTGTTCAGGCCCCACGGCGCTGACGATTAAACTAGGCGCCGTTTCCGTGTGTGCCGCCGGCATGCCTGATTCTTTGTGACTCGAAGGCTTGCGCTTCCGCCTAGTGCGTGACGTTTTCCTCGTGGGTAACGTTTTCCTCAGTGGAACGCGCCGCTAGATCCGCGGCGGTGGACGGAGCGACCGTCAGCGCCACAATGTCTCGCACGAGCGCCAGCTTCAACACCGCGTCCATCGACTCAACGAAATGCAGCTTCATTTCCTTCCGGATATTCTCCGGAATATCGGCTAGATCCTTTTCGTTATCTTTAGGAAGAATCACTTCCATGATGCCGTGCCGGTGAGCGGCAAGAAGCTTTTCTTTTAAGCCGCCGATCGGCAAGACCCGGCCGCGCACAGTGATTTCGCCCGTCATCGCAACGTCGCCGCGAACCGCGATGCCCGTCAGCGCGCTCGATATGCTGGTGGCGATTGTGATGCCCGCGGAGGGTCCGTCTTTGGGAATGGCGCCTTCCGGCACATGCACATGAATATCAAGATGCCGGTAGAAGTCTCTCGGCAAACCAAGATACTGCGCCCGCGAACGTATATAGCTCATCGCGGCATGCGCCGATTCCTGCATCACATCACCGAGCTTGCCGGTTGTCGTCATTTTGCCCCGGCCTTCCATCACCGCGGCTTCCGTAGTAAGAATCGATCCTCCTACTTCGGTCCATGCGAGTCCGGTGGTTGCGCCGATATCGTTACTCTTTTCAAGTTCAAGATCACGGAACCGAGCAGGTCCGAGAAGCTCGGTCACCTTCGGCGCGTCCACAACGACCTTCTCGATGGGAATCAATGGGGCCGCTTCTTCTTTCTTTGCCTGTTTTTTCAATTTTCTGGTCTTTTCTGCTGGCGCCGCCAATTCCCGTTCTGTTTCCGAATTTTCGAGCTCGTGCGCCGCCCCCGCTCCGGTTGACTGCGCGTCCACAATCTTACGCGCCACCTTCCGGCAGACGTTACCGATTTCACGCTCGAGATTACGAACCCCCGCTTCACGGGTGTATGACTGCACGAGGGACTGAAGACCTGCGTGGGTAAACTCGATGGCATCGGCCGCAAGACCGGTGTCCTTCATCTGTTTCGCGACCAGAAAGCGCTTAGCTATCTCCAACTTTTCTACTTCGGTGTAGCCCGATAGCCTGATCACTTCCATGCGGTCCTGCAGCGCGGCCGGAATCGTGTGCAGCACATTCGCGGTGGCGACGAAAAATACCTGGCTCAGGTCGTACTCCACGTCCAGATAGTGATCCACGAACATGAAGTTCTGCTCAGGATCGAGCACTTCGAGCAGAGCCGCCGATGGATCGCCCCGGAAGTCCATCGACATTTTGTCGATTTCATCCAGCATGAAGATGGGATTTTTCGTCCCCGCCTTCTTCATCATCTGGATGATTTGTCCCGGAAGAGCGCCGATGTATGTGCGGCGATGGCCGCGAATCTCCGCTTCATCCCGCACGCCGCCAAGCGACATGCGTACAAACTTGCGGCCTGTCGCCTTCGCGATCGACATGCCTAAGGATGTTTTGCCGACGCCCGGAGCGCCCACGAAGCACAAAATAGAGCCCTTGGGGTTTTGCACCAACCGGCGCACGGCAAGGAATTCGAGAATGCGCTCTTTTATTTTCTCGAGACCGTAATGATCGCTCTCGAGCACCTCGCGAGCGTACTTCAGGTCGCGAATTTCCTTGGTCTTCTTCTTCCAAGGCACCGCGAGCAGCCAATCCAGGTAATTTCGCGAAACCGTCGATTCAGCAGACATGGGAGGCATGCCTTCCAGGCGCTTCAACTCCGCCATCGCCTTTTCGAGCCCGTCCTTCGTCATGCCAGCGGTTTCGATGCGCTTTTTTAGTTCATCGAACTCACTCTTTTCGCCGCGGCCGAGTTCCTTCTGGATGGCCTTGATCTTCTCGTTGAGGTAATACTCTTTCTGCGCGCGCTCCATCTGGCGCTTCACGCGGCCTTGGATCGTGCGATCCACATTCAGCTTCTCGATTTCGATATCGAGCAACTCCGCCACGCGTGTCAGCCGGTCGATCGGATCGAAAATCTCGAGCAGTTCCTGCTTCTCCTCAATCGTGAGCTGCAGGTTGGCACCCACCGTATCGGCCAGTTTGCCCGGATCGTCCACCCGAATGGCGGCGATCATGGTTTCGTAGTTTAAGTTTTGGCTGAGCTTTACATATTGCTCAAAGAGATTTGTGACACGGCCGACGAGCGTCTCAAGCTGATTGCCCTGATCCACGCGGAACGAGGTGGTCCGGACTACCGCCCGGAAAAAGCCTTCATCCTCTGAAACCGAAACAGTTTTGCCGCGCTCGACGCCTTCGACCAAAACTTTGATATTGCCGTCGGGCAGCTTTAAATTCTGAACGATATTGGCGATTGTGCCTACGCTATAGATCTCGTCGGGACGGGGCTCATCAATCGTCGCATCATGCTGAGTCGCCAGGAAAATCTTACGGTCGCCCGCCAGCGCCTCTTCGAGAGCGCGGACGCTCGACTCACGGCCTACGACGAACGGCGTCATCATAAACGGGAAAATGACGACATCTCGGATCGGCATCATAGGGAGACGCTTGGTGTCGGATTTATCTTTTGTCGTGACCATGTGCTTGCTGAGCTGATGTTCCCACGGACTGGGGAGCGGGACTACTGGGAAAACCCTCTCTTGAGGGTGATTTTAGCAGGATTGCTTATTACGATGAGGTTGTCTCTATCCTGCCTTCTCAAGGACAGCCATATTGATCTTTTGCGAAAGTACCATCTCTTTCGTAACAACGAATTCCCGCACTTTCTTGAATGTGGGGAGATAGTACATGAGGTCGAGCATCAGATCCTCAAGGATCATCCGCAGCCCGCGAGCGCCTACTTTTCGTTCCATGGCGAGAGAAGCCACGGCTTCGAGGGCCTCGTCGCTAAACTTCAGTCTAACATTCTCGAATTCGAATAACTTCTGATATTGCCGGATGATCGCGTTCTTCGGCTTGGTCAGAATCTGCACCAGGGCGTCTCGAGACAGATCCTCTAGCACGGCCACAGCCGGAAGACGGCCGATGAACTCGGGAATGAACCCATATTTGATGAGATCCACTGGCTGAACCTGGGCAAGCAGATCGACATCGCGGCGGGCCGAAGCGCCTGGGCGAAGCTTGTTGTCCTTAGCTTCGTCGGCAGTGACGAATCCGATCGACTTTGTCCCCACGCGGCGCGAAATGGTCTTTTCCAGCCCGATAAAAGCCCCGCCGCAAATGAAAAGAATATTGGTTGTGTCTACCGGCGTGAATTCCTGATGGGGATGCTTTCGACCGCCCTGTGGCGGCACGTTCGCGACCGTCCCCTCGAGGATCTTCAAGAGCGCCTGCTGCACGCCTTCGCCCGAAACATCGCGGGTGATCGACGGATTCTCGTCCTTGCGGCCGATCTTATCGATCTCATCTATATAAATGATCCCGGTTTGGCAGCGCTGCACATCCCAGTCGGAGTTCTGCAAAAGTCGAAGAATGATGTTTTCGACATCTTCGCCCACATAGCCGGCCTCGGTCAGCGTGGTGGCGTCCACAATCGCGAACGGAACATCCAGAATCCGAGCCAACGTTTGAGCCAGCAGCGTCTTGCCGGTTCCCGTCGGACCGATCAGCAGGATATTGGACTTTGAAAGCTCAACGTCGCTGCCGCGCTGCTTATTCATCTGGATCCGCTTGTAATGGTTGTAAACGGCGACTGCCAGCTTCTTTTTCGTGGCATCTTGGCCGATTACGTACTGGTCCAGATACTCTTTTAGCTCAAGCGGCCGGGGTAGTTTGCCCGGAGCGCCGTAGCTTTGCTCGTGACGGTCATCTTCGATAATCGAATTGCAAACTGCTATGCATTCGTCACAGATATAGGCGCGGGGGTAATCACTGGGGGAGGAAATGAGTTTACCGACTACGTCTTGGCTTTTGTGGCAGAACGAACAGCGGAGGGAATCATCGGATCCGGCGCGCTTCAAGCTGGTTCTCCCGTGCTGCGTTTGGAAAAGATCAAAAGATCCCTTGCCTTAGATCTAAATCGCTATACGAATCCAGTATACCAGGGAATTTCACAGTTGTGACCGTCAGTTCGGGTTGCTCTGGTCTTGCTTTCTCCGTTTTTCTCCACCAGCTACTGTAGGTTACTTAACAAGCCACGGAAGAAACCGGGAAGGAGGTCTTGACCCGGGACATCGGCTCACCGGGCCGCACGTTTTCAAGCCAGATCGAGGGTCCGTCCCCATAAATCAGTAATTGATGTTATAGATGTATGTACTTCAATTAGCGGATTCATCAGATAGTCGGCTGGGCATCTCGCAGGCGGTATAATCACGTCGCTATCGAGAGACGAGGGGCAAATTTGGATGACGAACAGAAATGAGCCCGCCCGGATTTCCAGGCGACAGCTCCTGCGGAGCTCAGCGGCGGTAAGCGCGGCAGCCGCGGGCGCAGGCGCCCAAACCACCGGCTCAGTCGCGTCGAAGCCTAACATAGTGGTCGTGATTGCAGACGAGGTACGCTTTGATGCGGTCGGCGCTTACGGGCGGAACCCGATGGATCTCACGCCCAATCTGAACGGCATGGCGGCGCAAGGCACGCTCTACCGGCACATGTTCACCAACCAGCCTGTATGCAGTCCGGCGCGGGCCTGTCTCTTCACGGGACAATATCCGGCGAAGCACGGAGTTTGGAAGAACACCGGGCCCGATATCGGCCTGTCGAGGCAAGCTACCACGATGGCGACTGAATTCCGCAAGGCTGGCTACTCGGCCAATTACATTGGGAAATGGCACCTTGCCGCGCATACGCAAGGCCCCGTTCCGGCGGCTCAGCGCGGTGGATTTCTGAATCTTTGGCAGGCGTCGAATGTGCTCGAGATCACCGCTCATCCCTACTTCGGCACGATGTGGGACGGCGATGGGCGGGAGATGGTTTTTAAAGACGAGTACCGCGCCGATTACTTGACGAGATTGACGAAGAAATTCTTGCAGAATGTCGGCAAGGCGTCGCCCTTTCTGCTGGTCGTCTCCTATCTCGAGCCTCATCAGCAGAACGATATGGGACGCATGGTGGCGCCTAAGGGGTATGCGGAACGTTACAAGAATCCATTTGTCCCCGCGGACCTTCGACCCTTTCCAGGTGACTGGCAGCAGCAGCTTCCCGATTATTACGGGTGCATCAAGAAGATTGATGAGTGTGTGGGCGAGATCCGTCAGGCGTTAAAAGAGAATGATCTCGACAAGAACACAATCGTCGTATTCGTGAGCGACCACGGGTGCCACTTCATGACGCGTAACACGGAATATAAGCGCAGCGCCCAGGATGCTTCGACGCACGTGCCATGGATTATCGAAGGCCCGATTTTCAATGGCGGCGGCGAGGTTAATGAGTTAGTGAGCATGGTGGATCTCACGCCGACGCTTCTCGACGCGGCCGGCATTACGGTGCCCGCCACCATGCAAGGCAAGAGCACGCTGCCGGTGGTGAGGCGGACCCCAGGCGGTTGGCGGAATGAGGTATTCATTCAGATGAGCGAATTCTGGGTGGCTCGTGCGCTGCGGACGCCGGAATGGACTTACGCAATGGCAGCGCCGCGTGGCAACAATAAGTTTCAGCCGGAGCCGAATGCGCCGGAGTATGTTTCATTCCAGTTGTACGATAACCGCGCGGACCCGAATCAGCTGGTGAATTTGGCGGGCCGAAAAGAAACGAAGCTTACCGAGGAGCAGTTGCGAGAACGGTTGCGCGCGCGGATTCAGGAAGCAGGCGATAAACCGGCAGAGTTGAAGCCGTGCGCGTTTCCATACGCCTGAGGCGCCAATCAAGAAATGGATCAGAAGCAGCTCAGGTCACGAGCGCTGTTCTGGTGTCGGCTTCCTGGCTAATGTTCAACCGCTCGCGAACGAAATCGATATACGCTCTTCCCTTGGGGCGGCCGTTCTGGTTGGTTATGGCAGAGCGTTCCAGAAACACGAGTACTCCCAGGACCTCGGCATTTCGGAACGACGAAAGCCCCTCTTTTTCCTGACGCGTTTTCTGGAAATCGGCAAGCGACCGTTCGAATAACTCCTGAACGGCCGCGGCGACGCGGTCTTCGGCGCGCGTTTCGTAGACTAACCCGGATTCCGACGTCCGGTACGTGCGGACGAGCGCAGCCAGCGCGGCCAGCACGTCGCTATCGACCACACCCGGCGTGCGCAATGCCGCGTCGGCCAATGTGAACGTGCAGAAGAGAACCAGTTCTTCGTGATCGCGCAGGAACTGTTCATAAATTCGAATGTCGGAATTCGGCAAGCCCTTCGGATCGATCGCGGGCGGTTTTTCGTGAAGACGCGCTTCGCGAAGATATTGACAATCGAGCGGGCAGAAAATATTCACTTCGCGCTGATTGCCGCAGCACACCGCGCAAATATCGCCATGAATTCCCGGGCAACGGCGCCGCGCCCGCCGCGTGTTACAGATTCGACACAGTTCCGCCATGAACCATCAGGATAGCGGAGAGCTCGATGGCGACAATGGAGTCATGAAGCGCATCTATCTGCATTTTAAAGTCGAGGTGGAACTCGACGAAGACGAGAAGCCGGATCGAGTCGCAAACGAGATTGCTCGAGTGATTCAGAAGCTTTACGTAGTTCGGTCGGCGGAGCTGACGAGCGCGGTGGTCAAAGAGTAGCGCGCCCGTGGCATGACTCCACTGGCCCGTTATTTGCCATAGCTCCAGTGCTCCTCCTCCCGCCGCATTTGACGGCTGCTCACGCCTGTTTTCCCGGAGGAATGATAATCTCCGGCTGTTTTTCAGGGGCGGTAGCGGTGGCGGGTTTGACCATCTGCTTCGGATTGGATTTCGGCTGAGATCCGTAGCGCCGGGCAAAGCTATGTGTGAATTCGGCTCCTAAGAAAAAGATCTGGCTGGAATAATAAAACCAGGCGATGGCCACCACGACGGAGGCCGCGGCGCCATACATTGAGGTATAGCTGGCGCGTCCTAAATAAACGCCGAGGAGCAGCTTACCGACAGTAAACAGCAGAGATGTGACTGCACCGCCCAGGATCACATCGCGCCACTGCAGATGGACGTCGGGCACTATCTTATAAATCGCCGCGAACACGCCGGAAATCACAACAAAGGAAACCAGCGCGTTTCCTATCTGCAGCAGCGTCGCGGCGCCCGGAAATTTCAAAACTGCAAACGCGCCGAGCGAGGCGATAAACGTGGTAATGGCAAGCGAGACGATCAGCAGAAACCCGAGTGCGAGGACCATCGCAAATGAAAACAGCCGTTGCTTTATGTATGCGACGAAATAGTGAACGCCGCTTATACTCGGGCTTGGGATCTCCCAGACGGTGTTGAGCGTGTCATGCAATTCGATGAGCACGCCGGAGGCAGTGAAGAGTAGCGTGATCAGGCTGACGATGCCGGCGACAAGTCCCTGAGATTGCGTGTGAGAGTTCAGCAGGAAGCCCCTGATGAAGTGTGCGCCAGCCGGCCCGATTGTCGCCTGGGCATCCCGCACGATCGCATGCGCGGCCGCGCTATGTCCGAACACCAGACCGGCGATGCTCACGAGTAACAGCACAAGCGGCGCCAGCGAAAGCAGGCTGTAAAAAGCCAGTGAGGCGCCGAGGCGGGTATCGTTGTGGCGATTCCAGTTCCAGAGGCTCTCGCTTAGAAGCGAACTAATATCGCACCATCGTATGTCTTTTAAAAGCTTTCGATAGCGGCGCGCGCCGCCGGCCCTGGTTTGAATTTCGGTCCCCTGCGCTTCGTAAATGATCTTAGGATTCTCGTTGGACGGCATATCGCGGGCCTGTCCTACTTAATTAGGATTACTGGGGCGTTCCTTTTGTTTCGCGGGATCACGGTGTCAGGCTCACGGTTACCCAATCCCCAACGTTGCGCCGGCGAGGGTATACTGAGACTTAAATTTCGCTATGAATACCCGTAGAGACGCCCTTCGGATTCTCGCGATCGCCTCAGGCGCCATGCCCGCGCTGGCATCGGCCCAGGAAACCAAAGAGGTTGGAGACCAACCCGGCCATCTGCATGCCGGACCAGCCATTCAGGTTCCGGCGCCCTCGCAACCTACTTTTTTTCAACCCAGCGAGTTTCGCGTAGTCGACGCGCTGTGCGAGCGCATCATTCCCCGTTCGGATACTCCTGGCGCAAAAGAAGCAGGTGTGGCTCTCTTGATCGACAAGGCTATTGTTGCCGAACCGGCACGCGGGGCATCTTACCGCGCCGGCATTTCCGATCTCAATGCGCTGGCATCCGATAGTTACGGAAAGGAGTTCACTGCGCTTTCGGAAGAACAGCAGATCGCTCTCCTCACACCCTTAAGCCTCGATCCGGATTCGCCCCTGGGCAGATTTTTCGCGCTGGTAAAGGACATGACCATCGATGCTTACTACAAAACCGAAGCCGGCCTGAAAACCGAGTTGGGCTGGCATGGCAATACCTATCTGGCGAGTTTTCCCGGCTGCGATCATCCCGAGCACCATAGCTAATTATGCAAGTCCAGGCAAGCCCTCAAATCCATGATGTCCTCATAATCGGCAGCGGAGCGGCGGGCGGAATGGCCGCCTGGAACCTCACGCGTCAAGGCGTTAATGTCACGATGCTTGATGCCGGCCGGAAGTTCAACCGGAGCGAATTTTGGACGCACGTGAAGCCGTGGGAGTGGCAGCAGCGGCTCGATGCCGGCCAGAAACCTCCCCAGATTGTCCTCGATCCGGTGGAACAGCCGTACATCACACCTTTGGGGCAAGACTTCGAGCTAACCCGCGTGTGGGGTCGCGGCGGCAAAACGAATATCTGGGGGCGCGTCAGTTTGCGCTACTCCGATCTGGATTTCACCGGACCGCTGCGCGACGGTTGGGAAATCCCGTGGCCGATACGGTATAAAGACATCGAGCCTTATTACGATAAGGTGGATCAACTGATCGGCGTCTGCGGCGGCGATGATGATCAGGATTCCTTGCCCGGCAGCAAATATTTTCTTCCTCCTCCGCCTCTGCGCTGCGGCGAGCACATCATCAAGAGAGCTGCTTCCAGCGTGGGGATTGGTGTTGTGCCCATTCGCCGCGCCGTCCTCACACAGAATCACAACGGCCACTCGAAATGCCATTATTGCGGAGCGTGCGGCAGCGGTTGCGATGTGGGCGCTTTCTTTAACTCGTCCGATTATCTGATCGAACCCGCGCTAAAGACCGGCCGGCTGAACATCATCAACAACGCAGTCGTGGCTCGTGTTCTTGTCGACGAGCGCGGCCTGGCGAACGGTGTTCAGTACTTTGACCGCCAGACCAAGGAAGAGCATCGTATTTTCGGGAGACGCGTCGTTGTTGCGGCTTCCTGCGTCGATTCGACTCGTATCCTTCTCAATTCCAGCTCGCCTCGGTTCCCGAACGGCTTGGGCAATTCCTCCGACGTCGTGGGCCGCTATCTTTCCGAGCAGATCCGCGTCACCATGCATGGCTTTGCACCCGAACTGAAGGGTGGGAAAGTTTACAACGACGATGGTATCGGCGGTGCTCACATTTATATGCCGCGCTTCAACCATCGCGATGGCCGGAAGCGCGACTACATTCGGGGCTTTGGCTGCCAGTTTTGGTACACGGGAGCGCAAACGGACCTTTCCTATGCGAAGAGCATTCCCGGTTTCGGCCTCAATTTCAAGAAAGCGGTAAAGGAACGCTATCCCGCTGTTCTGGCCCTGCATCCCTTCGGAGAGGCGATCCCGAAGGCGGAAAATCGCATTACCGTAAAAGGTTCGCCGCTGGATCGGTACGGAGTGCCGGTGTCTCGGATCGCCTATAGCGTGGGCGAAAACGAGCGCCGTATGTCGCAGGAAATGTACGATACCACTCTCGAAATTCTGCACTCGGCAAAGGCTGAGATTATTCCGTTCGACCGGAACCGCCTGGAGCCGAATGGCAGCGCCATCCACGAACACGGCACCTGCCGAATGGGAGAAGATCCGAAACGCTCCGCCCTGAATGGCTTCTGCCAGATGCACGACGTCAAGAACGTTTTCGTGGTGGATGGCTCGGCCTTCACCACAGCTTCGGAAAAGAATCCCACGCTGACAATTCTTGCCCTTGCCTGGCGCGCGACGGACTACATGGCCGGTGAGATGCGCCGTGGAAATGTGTAGCGAGCATTGTTGTTTAAGCTTCTCGAAACTTGCGAAACTATAAGCAATGGACAAGCGATTAGAGAAGCGGCACAAGCGTCAGGTTGCGCGTGCGAAGAAACATATAAAGCTATCGGAGCCGGACGTGCGGACGCCGGAACAGATTCAGGCCGCCCGCGACGCCAGCCGCCCGGATAGCTCTCGCAGGGCCGGATTCGACGCAGGTAAATCGGCGACATCATTCCGCGGTAGTCGTCCCACCACGGCGGGTAGCGCAGCAAAGGCCGATAGCTAAGACTGTCGCGATACCGTGCCCGATTTTAGCCAACAGTAATTCCGGATCACGCGTAGCGACATTCGACCCAGTCGCCGATACGCTACCCGGCAACCCTGGCAGTTTTGCCGACCCGGCGAATAAAATCGCGGCGGCCGCGGCTCTCGGAATTCACGGCTTTCATCCAATTAAGGGCCGGGGCTTCACCACATCATACGGACGCATCATTTCGTTGTCTTCGTGCTCAAGCACGTGGCAGTGCCAGACGTACCGCCCGGCGAAGCCCTCGAAACGAATAATGATACGGGTCACCATGCCGGGATCGGCTCTTACGGTGTCCTTCCAACCGGACTCATTCGCGTCCGGCGGAACGGCCGGGCTCGTATACCGGAGTTCGCGTTTGTTGAAGTACTGAAACATGTCGAACGGCCGGCGATCCAGGATTTGAAAGCGGACGAGGTGGAGATGAATGGGATGAGAATCGGCCGTAAGGTTGATCAGGCTCCAGATCTCGACCGTGTCGAGAGTTGGATTTTCCGTCACCGGATTGCTCCAGAATGCGTTGTTCAGCAGCATCGGAAATCCCATTACGGTTGGGTCGTCATCGTCCGGCGGTCCAGTTAAGGTCAGCAATCGTGTTTTCACGGCCTCTTGCTCTGGAATTTTGGGAACGGATCGCAGGGATGACGGCATGATCCCGGCGCTCGAATGAACCTTATTTCCAATGCGGAATTGCATCACGGCGAGCGTGTCGTTGTTCAAAACGACCTTCTGGCCGTGGTGGCCGCCGAAATCCACAATGAGGTCGGCTCGCTCCGCTGGCGCGAGAGTGAGTGTTCTTAATTCAACTGGTTTGGGCAGCAGTCCCTGATCCGAGCCGATTTGCCGCAGCGGCTCTCCATTCGAAAGAGACAGGTAGTAAAACCGGCTGTTCGATGCGTTCAGTACGCGCAGACGATATTGGCGAGGCTGCAGTTCGACGTAAGGGAAAAGCGTTCCATTCACCAGGATGACTTCGCCGAAGAATTCCGGCACCCATGGATGGTGCGGATCGCCCGATACCGGATAGGACAGTTGGCCGTCCGGCAGAAAAGACCGGTCACACAAAATGATCGGTAGTTCGAATTCGCCTTTCGGCAGTTGCAATGCATCTTCGAACCGATCTCGTATGACATAGAGGCCCACCAGTCCTGCGAAAATATTCAGCCGCGTAATGGACATCGCATGGTCGTGATACCAGAGCATCGTGGCTTCTTGAATGTTCGGATAAAAGTTCAGAGACGCGCCGCCGGGCGGGAACCAGCGCTCTGGGTAGCCGTCGCTCTCCGGCGGCACGCGGCCGCCATGAAGGTGGATGACGTTGCGGACATCGGGCACGCCCGGCCCGGCGCCGTGAAGCGAATGGTCGATCGGCAGGAAATGTTCGTGCGGCAAATGGTTTTGCCATTCGACCAGCAGCGGCTCGCCGGAGCGAGCTTCAATGGTAGGCCCAGGCGACGACGATTCGAATCCCCAAAAACGCGTGGGCGGCAAATCGCGATGAACTTTGTGTGTCACCTCCTGCATGCGAAGGCGGTAGTAGGAAATCTTCTTTGACGCATCGTGTGGATGCGCCCGATACCCGGCAGTCTTCGCGATCGGAGGAGTCGAGAGCTGGTCTACGAATTTCGCCAGCTGATTGGAGCCGAGTGGAATAGCGCTGGGATCGTTGTCTCGCTTCGCAAATAAGGGGGCTGCGAAACCGCTATAAAAAAGAAATTCGCGCCGTGTCACAGTTACGTACTGCTGTGGCTCGTCATTGGGACGATTCCACCTCGCCCGTCTTCTCGTTTAGCATCACTTTGTCCATTCCTGGCGCGCCGTCAAAATCGAACATGCCGGTAATGGAATTGGAGATGCCGTCGAACGACCCGCGGCCCAGCCGTTTACCGCCGAGCCAGTTGTCTTCGATAAACATAATGATAGATGCCTGATTGGTCAGGCTGTGGTCGACGAAGTTGGTCTTGGCCCAGGGTGACAGAACCATCAAAGGCAACCGAGGGCCGAATCCGCATCGGCCTTGGGCATGAGGATTGGAAGCGTCAATGCCGGGCAGAGCGGTATTTGCATTGCCACAACTGCCGGGTCCGACAAGCGCGTCTCTGCTGCCGCTCGACTGGTTCACGATTGGGCTCATTTGATGGTCATACCAGCCGTCCGAATCATCGTAAGCGACAATGACGGCGGTGTCCTTCCATTCTGGAGTGCTTTGAAGAAAGTTCATGACCTGAACAAGAAAGGTCTGCTCGTCCAGCGGATTGGAGGATCCGGCATGGCCATCCTGATAACCCGGAGCTTTGAGAAAGCTGACCGCCGGAAAGTTTCCGGCCTTCACCGCATCAAAGAAATCTCGCACGTCGTATTGATGGTTAGCCGCGTCACCGCTGTGTCCTATCGATTGGACAGACGACGGCCGCGCATGAGTTGGGTTGGCGGTCGAAGGATAGTACTGAAATGGTTCGTGGTGTGGAATGTAGTCGGGAATCACCTTGCCGCTGATCGGCGAAACAGACGACCGTTTGCAGCCGGTTGTGCCGTTTTCATTCTTCACGCTCAGATCGAAGCCGCCGCTGAACCATCCCCATGTCACGTTGGCCTCGTTCAGCAGGTCGCCGATGTTGTTCCCGCCCATGGAAACAAGCATGCGCGTCGTCGCGGAGCAAACGTCGCCGACAGGGTCCGGGTCGCCAATCAGGGTGTACGAGCCATTTCCCCCATCGGCAAGGCCGCCCTTTCCATTGCGGATATTGACGACGCCGTTCGTCTGACCCGATACCAGATTGATCGCGCCCGGCGTAGATGGCCCGAAGGTCGACCCGAAGGAATTGTCGCTCATAGAAAAGCGCTGCGCGTAATTCCACATCGCGGTCACCGTATTGCCATCGAAATACCCCATCGTCAGGCCGGTTGTGTTCAGAGGAGAAGTCTGGTCTCCCTTTGGAGGATTCCCCTTGCCCACCGATTTCGGAAACAGATCCATCAATCCGGCATGGAAGGCAAGTTGTTCTGCGGTGTAATCGTGATTCTGGTCTGCGGTCGCGGCCTGCGATCGTTTTAATCGAAACGGATTTACCGCCCCTCGGCCGTTCTCCGGGTTCGCAGCGTTCGCATTCCGCGTGAGCAGCGCGGAGCTCAGCCCGTTTACCATCGGGGTGTTGGGCTTCGCGACAAACTTAGGCTCGTCGGGCGGATTTTCAGCGTGTGGGTATGTCCCGAAATAGTGATCGAATGAGATATTTTCAGGAAATATCACGACCACGTGATGAATTGGCGTTGCTGGCGCCGGCGCTTCCGGCCGACTCGCCGTTTGTCCCCAGGCTGTCATTGCCAAAATAGAGGCGCATAAACCGCATACAAGAGAAAAGGGCACGCTCCGCATATCCGGTCATTGTACGAAATTGATCACCGTTTCAATTTGTGTAACGTGTGGCGAAAGATTCTATCGTGCCGACGGGCAATTCACTGCCCGCACCTCGCTTCCAGCGGGTTGGAGCGGAGGTCGCTTTGAATCCGGCAACTCCTTCGCGAAATCAGCCCTTGGAAACGCGTTTCCGGCGGCCGCTCTCCTGCTTCGGAGGGTGCTGATCGTCACCGGGAAGAACGGGCTTCGGTAAATTTGTCGATGAGTACTTGGCGAGGGTTAGCGTACCGCTCGTATCCGGCAGCAGGGGCGGCTCGGTTTTCGCATCCTGGAAACGGAAGGCTGACGTCAGGTTCCCAAAGGTGCCCCTCCGCCAATCGCTGATGTTGGGTTCGCGAATGCCGGTGAAACCTTCTAGAAATTGAAGCACCGAAGTGTGGTCCAACGTTTCGCTGCAGACCCAGCCGCCGGTGGTCCAGGGAGAAATGATAATGCAGGGCACCCGGAATCCGCCTCCGATGGGCAGCCCGTCAACAAATTCGTGAGGCGTGCCGGGTGCAGGAACCGGCGGCGCCACGTGATCGAAAATGCCGTCGTTTTCATCGTAGTCCAGAATAAACGCGGTCTTAGCCCAGACATCCGGGTTTGCGGCGATAGCGTCGATCTTGCTTGCGACAAATGCTGCGCCGTCGGCGGGCATGAAATCTGGATGCTCTGATTGATAGCTCGTCGGTATGATCCAGGAAACAGTGGGCAGTTTGTCGTGAATGGCGTCGTACTCGAATTGGCCTTCTGCCCCGCGCGCCATGCCCTTGTCATAAAACGGCGATCCTCTTGATGCCTGCTGGTAAATTTTGAAGTTCGCCAGCATATTGCAACCGTAGTTATCGTCCTGCTGATAAACCTTCCAACTGATGCCGGCCTTTTCCAGCCGCTCGGGGTAGGTAGTCCAGGTATATCCGCCGGGAGGCACTTTGTTGCTGATAATCGGACCGCCGTACTGCCCCTCCGGATCGATCGTGCCGGTCATCCAATACATGCGATTGGGATAGGTGGGCCCCATCAGAGAGCAGTGATAGGCGTCGCAGATAGTAAAAGCGTCCGCCAAAGCGAACTGGAACGGAATATCTTTCCGCGTGTAATAGCCCATCACATACGGTCCATGTAATCCGTCCGCTTTGCGGTGGGCCGCCAGCCATCCATCCATGCGGCCGCCGTTCCATGCAGCATGTTGCACCGCCCAGGCATGGCTCGTCGAAGGAATCTTCTGAGCGCTGCTCGAATGAGTATCCAGATGGAAGGGCAGCAAGTAGCCGTTCGGGTTTACGGTGTCGGGCTGGTAGAAAACCGATCGACCGGTCGACAACTTCTGCGCGTCCGGATCGCCGAACCCACGCACTCCCGCCAGCGTTCCGAAGTAATGATCGAAAGAGCGGTTTTCCTGCATCAGGAGGACGACGTGCTTGATGTCGCGAAGCGATGTGGGCCGCGGCGCCTCTTGCGCCAGCGCCCGCCGCAGGTTCGGGGGCATCAGTGCGGCCGCTGCCGCCGCGATGGCCGTCCTGGTGGCCCCCTGCAATATCCGGCGGCGGGTCGGTTTAGGTGGAGCAGTTGGAGGAAAGAGTCTATTCATAGGTCAGCATGCCGGCAATTCAACGCATCGATCTTATCGAACCTCGGTCATTATTTCAGTCCGGAGTGGCCATTCCGCAATTCCAGGGTGCCATCCCCGCCTCGGGGCTCACTCGTGCGGTCAGGCTCGCCACTCGACTCGAAGGGTTCCGCTGGCCCCCAAGATCGTCGAGGCCCTCCCCTAGCCGGGCCAAATCCTGTAGACTAATAGGCAGGTATAGCGTTTGAATCCATCCATATTCCCCCCGCGCTCAGGCGCACTCCGTTAGGCCGCATGTATCCACCAAGAGGTTACCCACCACGCCGGCCCAGAATCCGTGAAAATGTCAATGAGGCGATCCGGGCGCGCGAAGTTCGCGCTGTCTTCCCGGACGGCACTGTGGAAGTGCTGCCGACTCATGCCGCCGTGCGCAAAGCTCAGGATCTTGGGCTCGACCTGATTCTCGTCAGTCCGACCGCTGATCCGCCCGTTGCCAAGGCAATGGACTACGGCCAATGGCAGTATGAGCAGAAAAAGCGCCAGCACGAAGCCAAGAAGAAACAACACGTCATCCAGGTGAAGGAGTTGAAATTCCGGCCGAACACCGATGACCACGATTACGAGTTCAAGAAAAATCACGCGATTCGGTTTCTGCAGGAAGGAAACCGTGTGAAAGCCGTCGTGCAGTTCCGCGGGCGCGAAATCGCGCACGTCGATCTCGGCAAAAAGCTGCTTCTGCGATTCGCGGGAGATCTGGCGGGCGTCGGCCAGATCGACGGCCAGCCGAAACTCGAAGGCCGCAACGCCCACGTGATTATCAGTCCGTCAAAGACGGTGAAAGAAAAGGCCGAGAAAGCCAGGGAGAAGCCGGCGCCAGCACAAACTCCTGTTGCGCAGGCGCAATCGTAATTCACCATTATCTTTGATCAACTGCGGCCGCCAGGGAACGGCCTTCTTCAGCCAACTAGTTCTCTTCCGAAAAGAACAAGTACTTGCGCCACTGGTCTTCGCCGCGTCCAAGCAGCCGCATCAGATGCCGGCTGGTGTGCAAGCTGAAGGGGCGTGGCAGACGCAAGAGCTTCATGCCTGCTTCTTCGGGCGTCCGGTTTCCTTTTCGGTTGTTACACGCATGGCAGCAGGCTACTAGGTTCTCCCATTCCGTTTCGCCGTGACGGGATCGTGGAATCACGTGATCCAGTGTCATCTCGCCGGATGGAAGCACCCGCTGGCAATACTGGCACATGTAACGGTCGCGCATCAGAATGTTCTTGCGCGATAGCGCTCGTGTCTGGTGCGGAATTCGCCGGTATTCCAGCAGCCGGATCACTGAAGGCACGTTTAACGCCTGTCTTGCTGAATGGACCTGCGCGGGCGCCAGTTCCTCGGCTAGCGCGACACCCTTTAATATCAGCACCAGAGCGCGCCTGGCCGCACAGATATTGATTGGTTCGTAGCTCGCGTTCAAGACAAGCACTGGCTTGTGAAGTCGATCCGCACCCGTCATTTGTTTTGTTATCCCTCCGCGCGCAGCCGCCCTTCGGATGTAGCGATGCCCATCGCGAGCTCCGGTTCAAAACGCTGCCCGGACAATCGACCGGCGGTGTCCTGGCGCACGACACGCGCCAGCGTCAAACTCACGACCTGTGCGGCTCCAGCTGCCTTCAACGCGGCTGCCGCGGCATGAAGAGTTGAACCGGTCGTCAAAACATCGTCGATGAGCAGTATCTTCTTGCCGGCGATCTCACCCGTTCGCTTCACTTGAAACGCGCGTTTAAGATTCTCGCGCCGGGCCTCCGCGCCTAATCCAGCCTGCACTTTTCCTAAGCGCACCCGTCGCAGGTGGCGCGATACCGGCGTCCCGTATAGCCGCGCAACCGGGCGAGCCAGGAGTTCAGCCTGATTGAAACCCCGGCGCCATTGCCGGTACCAGTGCATCGGCATTGGCATCACGAAATCGAAACTGAGATGCCGGGGAATCTCGCGCACCATTAGCTTGCCAAGCGGTTTCGACAAGCTCTCAATTCGGGAGTATTTGAAAAGACGGATTAACTCACGGAGGGCGCCATCGTAACTGCCGTAGGAGTAAGTCGCATCATAGCTGGGCTTACCCCCACGGCACACCATACAGATATCTTGTCCGTCCAGCGGATACGCTTCCACAAAAGGGGATTGGCACACTACACAAAAACGATCCGCCACGAGAGGGCGCGGCACGGCGAGGCAGGCGGGACAAACCGGGATGCGAGAGATGTTCCGGAGGGGTTTTGCGCAAATCCGGCAATCGTCAGGAAATAACATACTGACGCACCGCGCCGAGAGAAACTTTAGCGCGGCCGGAGCCGAATGCACTTTAAATACGTGGGTAGAGGGACTAGGGAAGACTCACCCCCGCTAAATTAAGAGTGTACAACAAAGTATAGGTGTCATCATCGGGGCATTCCTCGCAGTGCTCTCGAACGATCGCAAGAGACCCGAGAAATGGAAATTCTGAAAGTGCTGCTTCTTGAGAAGGATCCTTCCCACGCAGCCCGGATCGCAGCCTCGCTATCCTCCGGAAATCTCGACGTCGTGACTGTCGCCACGAGCGAAGACGCGATATCGGCGCTGGCCCTCCGCCACTTCGATGTGCTGCTTCTTGCCTCAACCGTGAACAGCGTCAAATCGCCCGTGACAATTCTCGAAAGTAACCGCGCCACTCCGGTGCTGGTTGTCTGGGGCGATCATCCGGATGCCGGAGATGCGCTGACGATCCCGGCGACGGTTCCTGAACAGGACCTCGCCCGTGAGGTCCTGCGCATCTACGGAGACGCCGATCTGAGCCGCGATGCCGCTTCCAATGCGCTGCCGGTATTCGATGCAGTCGAGTTCGGCAGCCAGATGGGCGGAGACCAAGCTCTGATTCACGAACTCGTTGGTCTGTTTTTCGAAGATTCAATGAGCCAGTTACAGACTATCCGGACGATGCTGAATGATGGCGATAACCAGGCCGCCTCGCGCCTCGCTCACTCGCTGAAGGGAGCGCTCGGCAGTTTGCGTGCCCCGCGCGCGCATAGCTACGCCGCGATATTAGAAAAAGCGGCGGCAGCCGGAGACGCGCCTCGCGCCAGGCGCGCTTTTGCCGCCCTCGAAAAATCTATGGATGAGCTGGCGCTGGAACTGCGCGCCATCCTCGCCGCCTGATCCGCCAAATTCGGTCCCTTTGCTACACTTAGTTTGCTCACCGGCTTTATATGGGCTCTTCCAGTGAAATAGTATGCGCGCACAGTCCCGATTCCGATGACGCGTATATGTTCTACGCGCTTGCGACCAAGAAGATCCGCTCTA
>JAICLJ010000308.1 GCA_025927575.1 Bryobacteraceae bacterium
AGGCTTTCAGCATCGTGTGCGCCTCGGCACCGCGGACTTCGCCGACGACGATGCGTGTCGGCTTTAGTCGCATACAAGCCCGTAGGCAGTCCAACATCGAAACATTTCCAACGGCTCTGAGGTCCACGTAATTTGGGACCGAACACTGAAGCTCTGTGGTGTCTTCGATGGAGATTACCCGATCATGCGGGGCGCACTCAGAAAGCTCGTCGAGAATGGCATTGACGAGCGTGGTCTTTCCGGAGCCGGTAGCACCGACGACGAGGATGTTCTTCCTGGCGGCGACGGCAGCGCGAATTACATCGGCGTGACTTCGTCCGCGGGCATCCTGGGCGAACGTATCAAGTTTTCGAACGCGATTCAGCTCGTCGCTTTTTTCCGTAATAATACCGGCATTTTCGTAATCAGCAAGTGTAAATATTTGTCTGGGGCGGAGCCTTATAGCAAAAATCGGGTTACGAACGACAGGGGAGACAATCGCCTCAAAGCGGCTTCCGTCAAGGGGCAGCTCTGTTTCTAGGATCGGGCGATCATGATTCATGACCGTTCCTTTCCAGGCAGCGATTGTGTTTAATGCGCTTGCAGCTTGAGTTGGTGGCATCTTTCCAACTGCTTGAAAACCAAATCCCATCCGCTTCACCCAAACCGTGGAATCAGGGTTGAGCACGATGTCCTCGGTATGGTCGTCAGCTAAGAGTTGAAGAATTGTCTCCCCAATTTCCCGTTTCAATTTCGCTTCAAGTCGCGCGTGATGTTGATCGGGCGCCGAAATACAAAATGGGCTTGCAATGTTTTCGATTTGTGCTATATTTCGAGGCATTAAGGGGAGTATTCCGTCCCTCTACTCTGTACGCCGCCAGAACGCGTACCCGTGACATGGCTCCCTGATTTTGTCCGTTCCGATTGGAGAAAGGCATGCCGGTAATCACAATCCCTTTCGACTACGATGAGAAGCTCCATTCCTCGGTCGTGCCGATCTGCATCTCCGATACGGATCTCGAAGGCAACGTGATCCACCCGGACTGGTTTGAATTCGGCGTCGCGCCGGTCGCAGACAATCTCCGTCGCGTAGCCCATCGAGTGCTCAATGATGTTTGGCGTGTCTCGGAAATCACCGAACGCGCTGTTCACTCTATTTGGCGCAATCGAGGTTCAAACCTGGGGACCGAGCCAGGAATTATCGTCTATAAGCGGGCGAAATGGTACGCGGAGGATTTACGAGTGGGCGGCCGGCGCGCGCGCAGCGGCACTGAAGTCGAGCTATTCTCGGAAACAGTGGACCGGCTAAAGGATCAATTCGATCTGGTCAGCGAAGCTGAGAACCGAGACACGCTGGACAAGCTCGTGGCGCAGGCAAGTGAACTTGGAATGGCGGATGCGGCCGCTATGGTTCCGATGATGTTACGCGGCTGCAGCGCTGAAGAGTACGTACAACGGTTCGGCAAGAGGAGGAACACCCTCACTCAGATGTTCTTTCGCAATATGCGAAAAGCTGCCGAGACTGGCCTGATTTCCTGGTAGCCCACTGAACAAAACTCCTCTGCCCTGTGACTGTAATAATGTCAGGGACTAATGTCCGCTGAAGAATCGCCCAAAATCAAGTACGAACGACTCCAAAGGCGTCTTCAGGAAGAGATTCTCAGCAAGTATCCGAATCCCGAGCGTAAGGGGTGTCCCGGAGACGCTGTTTTGAAGGCGCTGGCATCACGCCCATTCGATGAGTCTGTGGAAGGTGACCCGAATTGGGAGCATGTAACGCATTGTTCGGAATGCTATCGGGAATTCCTCGGATTCCGATCTGCGATCACCCAGCGAGATAGAACTCGGAGGGAAGCGTTCCGGTGGGGTTTCGCCGGAGCTGTAGTGCTCGTCGCGCTGGTGATCTTCCTCTTTGTGCGAGGTACGGGCCAGAACGAATCAAAGCGCCCCCAGAATGCCGAGCTTGCTTATATTCCGCGGACGATCAACATTGAATCCATGACTCGCTCGGCGACTGCCGGCGGAGAAAAGAAGCCGTTCTTTCTAGACCGAGATCGGGAGGCGCTGACGATTCAGTTACCGGTCGGAAGCAAGGCCGGAACGTACGAGTTTCAATTGAGAGACCAAGCGGACCGCGTGATTGTCACGAAATCGGCAACGGCGGCGATCAATGACGGGGTAACGGCATTTTTGATTCGCGTTGACCTGTCGGGATTGCAGCCTGGTCAATACAAGATGGAAGTGCGTCAAGTGCCTTGGGATTGGGATTATTATCCGGTGGTAGTGAGGTGAGGGTGCCGTTTCTGGCCATCGGGAAGCTTACTGGAAAATCGCCGCGGCTCCCCGGCGGGTTGCTTCCTCACCGCGGATGACGTTCAAGTAATTTGGGACCCGACGCTCGAAACTCGCTTACGGTCATGCCGCGATCGTCGATCAAGCTATTTGAAATCATGTGACGAAGCCGCACCCGCGCTCAGGCTAATCGCCTCAATTTTCCTGGCCTGCACATGAATGACACCTTCGTATTTTTGCAACGGCCCCTCGACTAGCAGATAGGGTGATCGCACAATCGTCAGACGGTTGGCCTCGAAGATGTCCGGCATGACGATGACATTGAAAATCCCCGTCTCGTCCTCCACGCTCAGGAAAACGATGCCCTTCGCCGTCCCTGGTCTCTGCCGCACGATGACGCAACCCGCGACACGCACGAACATACCATTCGGGCGGTTGACCAGCGACGCCGCAGGAGTGACCCCCATCTCGGTCATGCGGTCCCTATGGAAGGACATCGGGTGGCGCCCGACCGTAAGGCCAGTGCCATAGTAGTCGGCGGATAAGCGTTCGTTCGTTGTCATCTGCGTTAGAGGAGATTCGGGCTCCGTCTCCGGCACGCTCTCGAGCAACGGCCCTGTGGTCCTTCCCGCCCTCGCGGCTTTCCACAAGGCATCTCGCCGGTGCTTTGCATCAATGCCGTTGAGCGCACCGAAGCTCGCGAGCATTTCCAGCTCGTTTTTGCGCATCTCTGGAATCCGGCGCGCGAGTTCGTCGATGTCGCTAAAAGGCTTTGCCAAAGCGATCGCGTGGCCAGTGACGGCTCTCAGATGCCGCACGCATCGGAGGCCGAGTCGTAAAGACTGCTTCTCAATCGTGCAGTTCCACTCCGAA
>JAICLJ010000288.1 GCA_025927575.1 Bryobacteraceae bacterium
CCGCTCGAGAAAGCGGGCAAACACCAGTCCCGCGCCGAAGGTGAGGAAGGCCAGCGTGAGCGCAAGATCCACAAACGGAATGCGGCGATACGCTTCGCACAGCACCAACAGGACGATGACACAGATGGAACTGCCCGCTTCCAGCGCAACCAGGCGGCTGACCGCATCGCCGCGGATGCAGCGCAGAAACGGTCCCACCATGCAAACAAGCAAAGCAATTGCGGTTACTGTCCAGATGTTCAAATCACTCCTCCAGCTTGTGCGCGAGTTTCGGTATGGCGGCAGGCTCAAGTACGTGGATCAGCATAGTGGCCTTTTCGCGATCGATGTCGACGACAATCGAGTTAGGCGAGGTGCTGACGTAGAGAATCGTCAAAGCGCGTTGGGCGGAGGCGCGGCAATCTTCTGCGTTGGCATGGAAGCGGCCGAGTTGGAACGCCCCCTTGGATGGCGCTTGAAGAAGGAGCCGTGCCAGCGCTCTGAGCACAATCCAAAGATCTGCGACAATCATGCCGGGAAGACGCCATCCCTGCGCAAGCCAGCGCAGCCGCGGCCAGAAGCACAGGGGTTCCGACCGCAAAGCAGTCTGAAGAGCAAACACCGTCAGCGCTGAAGCGGCGGCGCCGACTAAGACCTCGATCGCGGTCAATTGAAAAACAAAAACCAGCCAAAGCAGAGTGAAGCCCACCCACTGAACGAACAGGTTCAGGAATAGTCTCATCTCAGTGAAGAAGATGATCAATCCAGCCAAATTATTACGAAAGAAATGAAAGCGGTCTGTTTCGGTCGGAATGGCGGCCGGCGCGTCGCCCCACAATGATCTTCTATCTCATCCTGAAATCAATTATCTATATTGCTCGCCACTGTATCGGACGATTCTACTGGCGCATAGTTCACCCGCTGCCGGCCAACGCGAGCGACCTTGCACCGCTGCTGCACAACCGGGGCTAGGGAAGCTCTCTGACCCAGATATTCCGGAAACTGATGGGTTCACTTTTATCGCCGTGCGCCTGCAATTTGATCGGCGCCGTGTCGTACTTTTTGTAGAACGGCTTTCCGATGTATCGGGTCTCGCCTTTCAACTCAAAGTGATTCTCCACCAGCACGCCATTGAAGAAGACCGTAACATAGGCTGGTGTTTTCAGCGAGCCGTCGCCGTTGAATGTGGGGGCCGTCCAGGCTACGTCGTAGGTCTGCCATTCGCCCGGTTTGCGATTCGCGTTCGCCAGCGGAATGGCTTGCTTGTAGATACTGCCGGCCTGGCCGTTGACGTAGGTCTTGTTGTTGTACGAATCGAGAACCTGCAGCTCATAGCCGTCGTCGCCGGGTCCAGTGGAGGCGAGAAACACGCCGCTGTTGCCGCGCGCCTGACCGCTTCCGGTGATGTCCGCGGGGATTTTCCATTCAATGTGAAGCTGGTAGTCCTTAAAGCTTTTCTTGGTTTCGATGTTTCCAGCGTGCTTGTTCACGGTCATGACGCCGTCGTCGACTTTCCATTTAGCCGGCGACTTGTCCTTTACCGATACCCACTGATCCAGATTCTTGCCATCGAACAGGACGATCGCGTCGGAGGGAGACGCCCCGCAGGTAGCGCCGGGGGTCACTGCTTTCGGAACCGGCTCCCACACTTCCGTATCTTCAGGGCGCGGTTTTTGCGCGTAAATGGGAGCGGCTACGGCGACCAGACCGGCGAATGCCAGCAGTTTTGAAAATTGAATGTGCATGATTCTAGATGATCATACCCTCGATCGTGTCGAAGGATGGTAGGCAAGCCGCCAGCGTTAGCTCGGAGACAGAGCCTTTCTTTTCTCATCGTCCAAAACGAACTGGCGGAGTGCTACTGGTGGCGGAGCGCGACCATGGCTTCCACCTGCATCGCTCGGCGCGCGGGAACGTATCCGGCGAGAGACGCCACGACAAACAGGACGACGGCCACAACCGAAAGCGTCACAGGATCATAGGCCGGGATGCCAAAGAGCATGCGCCCCACCAGATGAGAAGCTGCGA
The DNA here is from genome assembly GCA_025927575.1 of Bryobacteraceae bacterium. Classification (GTDB taxonomy): domain Bacteria; phylum Acidobacteriota; class Terriglobia; order Bryobacterales; family Bryobacteraceae; genus KBS-96. The sequence goes on from JAICLJ010000288.1 coordinate 2,008, forward strand.
ATGCACAGAGCGCTCCCGCAGCTAGCCCGGCGAGGGTCAGTACGAGTGTTTCGCGGGTAACCATCCATAAAATTGCGTTGCGTGAAGCGCCCACGGCCATGCGAATTCCAATCTCCCGAGTCCGGCACGACACCGAATAGGAAATCACGCCGAAAATCCCGGTGGCGGCCAGCACCAACGCAATTGCGGCGAACAGGGCAACGAAGAAGGCGCGAAACCGGGGCTGTGCGACCGACGTATCGAGAACGTCCGCCATTGTCACGACAGCGCTCACTGCCAGATCCTTGTCGATTTTCCCGACATCCCGCCGAATCGCCGCTGCCACGGCGGCTTCACTCAGCGTGCTTCTGACAACTAAATCGGTCCCTGCGAAAGGCGCCTGATCATAGGGAACGTACATCATAGGGCCGGGATCGTCACCTAACCCAACGTCCCGCACATCGCCGACGATTCCCACAATCTCGCGCGCGACGCCGGGGTCGGGAGGAAAACTGAATATGAGCCGCTTGCCTATGGGATTTTGATTCGGAAAGTAGGTTCGCGCCATTGCCTTGCTAATGATCGAAACGCGCGGCGCGGTGAAGACATCGCTCCGATCGAAGACGCGGCCAGCCAATAGTGGAATTTCCATCGTGTGGAAATACGCTGGACTGATCGCGACATAATGAGCCGTTCTGGATGCGCTCTCCGACAACGGAGGGCTACCGGCAATATCGAATTTAAGAGTGACGGGGCCATCCGCCAGAGGCGCAGGGACGACGGCCGCCGTATCCTTCAATCCAGGTTCGGCCTGGATTGCCGCCAGCAATCTGTCGGAGAAAGCGATCCATTGTTGCGGAGTCGAATACTGAAACCGGGGAAGCGAGATGTTCGCCTTGATAATGCGCTGAACGTTGAACCCTGGATTGACCGACGTGAGCTTCGAGAAGCTGCGGAGCAACAGTCCCGCCGTCACCAACAGCACCATCGCAAGCGCAATTTCTCCGGCGGCCAGAAACCTTCGTAAGCGGCCGGCCCTACGGCTTTCGCCCGAGCGCCCGCTCCCTTCGCGAAGGCTTGTCTGCAACCCGGAATTCGCCACAATCAGCGCGGGCGCCAAGCCGAAGGCGCAGCTTGCGACGACCGAGAGAACAAGAGCAAACAGCAAGACGACATGGTCAACTTGGATTGCATTCACTCGCGGCAACGTTGCGGGCAGCAGATAAATCAAGCCTTCCACGCCTAGGTAAGCAAGCGCGACGCCCATCGCTCCGCCCGTCAGGCCGAGCGCCATGCTCTCACTCAACAATTGCCGAATCGTCCGGGCGCGCCCGGCTCCGAGGGCCGTCCGGACTGCGATCTCTTGCGCGCGCGAAGTGGCGCGAGAAAGAAGCAAATTGGCGATATTGGCGCACGCGATCAGCAGCACGAGACCAACGACGCTCAACAACACGAGAAGCACGGACCTCACGTTTCCAACGATCAGATCCTGGAGCGGCGCCATGCGCGCGACCCACCCGCTGTTTTCCGCGGGAAATTCCTCGGCGAGCCGCGTGCCGATGGCATTCAGTTCGGCCCGCGCCTGTGTCGTGGTAACGCCTGGTTCTAATCGCCCGGTAACTTGCAGCCAATGCCCTGCTCTTTTCCCTGTCCAGCCGCCGAACAGCGGGTCCTGCGCGAGTGGAATCCAAAGTTGTTCGCTCCGAGTGATGCGGGGAAAGCGAAACCGGGAGGGCATGATTCCGACAACCGTAAATGACCGCTGATCCAGACTAATGGAGCTTCCGATAACGGTTGGATCGGCGCCGAAACGGCCTCGCCATAAATCTTCGCTCAATATGACGACGGGCGCCGCGCCGGGTTTGCCGTCATCTCGAAAGAAAATGCGTCCCGCAAGCGGTTTCCCGCCGAACAGCGAGAAAAATCCGGGAGTTACCACCGAAGTGTCCACAAGTGAAGGTTCGCCCCGGCTGGTTAGCGTGAGTTGGTGTTGCTGGCTTCCGGCCATCTCGCTGAACGAACTACTCTGGCGGCGTAGATTCTCAAAATTCGGATACGACCAAAATGTTTTCGCGCTCTCATCTTGCGATTTTTCCTGAAAGACATTGAACAGTTGATCCGCGTGCGCGTAGGGCAGCGGCTTCAGGAGCACTGCGTATACGACGCTAAACGTCGCGGTGTTCGCGCCGATGGCGAGAGCCAGCGTGAACAGGGCGACAGCGGTGAAGCCCGGGTTTTTGCGAAACATTCGAAACGCATAGCGTATGTCCTGCAGGAAAGCTTCGATTAACGGCAGGCCGCGGAGTTCGCGGTTCGTTTCCTTCAGTTGAGTTACGCCGCCCAACTGGAGGCGAGCGTTGCGCCTGGCTTCCTCGGGCGCCATGCCTCGCCGCAGATTGTCGGCCG
>JAICLJ010000073.1 GCA_025927575.1 Bryobacteraceae bacterium
CGCGATCGGTCGCGCAGGTACCGCAACCGAACGGTTGACGGGTCCGGGATGCGGAGAAGAGCTGGCGAGTGGGGGATGGATGGCTCCGCCGCCCCCGTGAACCGGAGGTCGCAAGGGCTGAAATGGGCGCGGCCTCTCATGTTCCGGAGGGGCTGCTTCCGGCGGCCCGGGGACGCGCTCCTGCTCGTGCGAGGAATGCTCTCGAACTGGGGTCTTTACAGGGGGCTGAATAGGCGCCGGTCTGGCTGGAGGCACCGAAGTCGCGATATGCGCCGGCTCTTCTTCCTCTGCCGGCGGCTCCGCCACGGCAACCGAGGTTTCCGTCATCTTTTCCTTGGACCGGGCAGTTTCCGTTTCAGGGCCCGTGTATGCCTGCGCATCCTGGCTGCCGTTTTGGCGCGCACCTTCACCCACGAGCCGATGCCGCACTTCAATGGCGACGTCCTCGTCGATCGAGCTGGAATGCGTCTTCTTCTCGTTTACTCCGAATTCCGGGAGTAGGTCGAGGATGACGCCAGGCTTTACTTCAAGTTCCCGGGCCAGCTCGTTTATCCGAATTTTCTTCATAGAGGAGACTGCGGTTAACTCCTTACACTACGGCACTTTGTAGGCTGGCTACTCGGCGCTCTTAATGGTAGCAGATTCATGTTTTTCAGCAGTTTCAATGGGCTCAGGCTGGTCGTCGAAGATGGACGGCGCAGCCGATAGGCCTTCCACTCGTCCGAGATCCAAAACTTCCGTACCATCAACCTCGTTCACGGCCACAGCTTCGTGCCGGGCCAAATCCTGTTCCAGCACACCCGTGGCCACTTCCTCAGACCCGGGTTCACCTTCATCTTCGTTTGCCGCTTCAGTTATTGGGCTTACACTTTGAGCCGGTTCTTCCTGCTCGTATTGGCCGTAAAAAGACACCACGGCGGCTTGAATTTGCCCGACAACTTCTTCATCGATTTCGGAAATCGCTTCTAACTCTTCCGGAGTCATGGATCCCAGCTTTTCAACTGTTCCAATGTCCGCCCCCACGAGCTTCTCGACGATACCTTCTTCGAGACCATGCTCGATAAGCACCGAAACAGGCGCCCCGGAAATGACCATATCCGCCATCTGAATCTGCACTTCGCGGCGCTTTTCTTCTTCGCTTTTGATGTCGATTTTCCAACCGATCAACTTCGCCGCCAGACGCACATTCTGGCCGCGCTTGCCGATGGCCAGCGATAATTGCAAATCGTCAACCACCACTTCCATATGCTTTTCAGTGGAGTTGACAATGGTGACCCGTGAAATTTTAGCGGGGCTCAACGCCTTCGTCGCATAGACTACCGGATCGTCCGAATATTCGATAATGTCGATCTTTTCGCCACGCAATTCGCGAATAATCGACTGGACGCGCATACCCTTCATGCCTACGCACGCGCCGACGCTGTCAACGTCGCGATCGCGGCTCGAAACGGCGATTTTGGTGCGCTCGCCCGCTTCACGGGCGCAAGCCTTGATGGTGACGGTCCCGTCGTAAATCTCCGGCACTTCCTGTTCAAAGAGGCGCATCACCAGCTCGGGCGCGGCGCGCGAAACGACTACTCCCGCGTTTTTGCCGCCCCGTTCGACACCCTTAATGACGCACCGGACGCGGTCGCCGATGCTGTAGTTTTCAACACGTGATTGCTCTTTCTTGGGCAGCCGGGCTTCGGTTTTGCCGATATCGACGATGTAATCCACGCCTTCGGAGCGTTTAATCACGCAGTTCACCAGTTCGCCCGAGCGGCCCTGGTATTCCGAAAAAACGTTATCGCGTTCGGCCTCTCGCACCTTCTGCATAATGACCTGCTTAGCGGTTTGCGCGGCAATGCGGCCCAGATCCATGGTAGGCTTCAGTTCACGAATTTCAGCCCCGATTTCTGCTTCCGGATTCAGCTTTTTCGCAGCCGCCAGCGTCATTTCCCTATAGGGGTCTTCAACAACTTCAACTACTCGCTTGACCGAGGAAAGAACGATGTTTCCACTCTCCTCGTCGAGATCGACCACCAGATCCTGATTGCGGTACTGTTTGCGGGCAGCCGCAAGCATTGCGTCCTTCAGCGCGTCCAAGACGATTTGCGAATCTATGCCCTTTTCTTTGCTCAATATCTCGATGGACTGATATATCGAAGCCACTATAAACCTCTTTCGAGTTGCTTGTAAAAAATTGAGAGGATCTTAAGATCGCCACTCGAACTTCAGATTCGCTTTTCGAATCTGGTCGAGAGGGATCCGCGACCGGCTTCCCGGCTCGATTTCAAGCTCCAGAGCGTCCCCGGAAAACGCGGTAAGCGTACCTTCCAAACGCTGCTTACCGGCGAGCGGCTCATGAAAGAGCAGCTTTACTTTCTGGCCAACCGCCCGTTCAAAATCGCGAGGCTTGGTCAGATTTCGCTCGATCCCCGGGGAACTGACTTCTAATGTATAGCTGTCTCCGGGTAGCGCATCCGTTTCGTCCAGCAGGGCTCCGATCCGAGTTGAAATCAGCTCACAATCCCCGTGCGTTACACCGCCCGGCTTGTCAATGTAAACTCTTAAAAGCCGGGCACTTCCACCGCCGCGCAGTTGGATCTCAACAATCTCGATTCCCGTTCCTTCGGCGGCTTGCTCGCCGAGGATCGTGATATTTGCCAAGACTCTATCTTTCTCTAACGCCGGCATAACTCTGGACCGGGCGAAATAAAAAAGTGGGCTTTCGCCCACTCTTCGGGTAGCGCCTCGTCTTCCTCCTCTATTACACCATAAGGGGGAGCGGTTGGCCACCTAGAACTAATCCTGCCGGCGCGAAGGCCGCGGGACCCGGCGTACAGCCAATTCGGCCAGGCCGTGGAGTATTCTCAGAGCAGCCAAGCCACTCTGAGATGATGTGAGGACGATATATTACCCGCAACAGGAGCGCCCGCGTGCTTGAACACAAACACATTCTCTTCCCGGTCGATTTTTCGGAGCGCTGCAAGGCGACAACGCCATTTGTGATCGAGATGGCGCGCCAGCTTTCCGCTCGCGTGACCGTGTTTCATGTATTTATGCCGCCCACGCTGGTCTACCCGGTGGATATGCCCTGGGTGGCAGGCGAGGCAGACATCGAGGCCCAGCGCGACATTGCCGGAAAGTCCGTGCGCCGGTTTGTCGCCGAACAGTTCGAGCCCGTCGCTCCCGACCTGACAACCCGAATTGCCTTTGAGTTAGGCGATCCGGCAACCTCCATCGTGGAATTTACGGAAAGGTCCCCAGTAAGCATGATTATGATGCCCACACAAGGCCACGGGCGATTCCGCTCACTGCTGTTGGGCTCCGTCACCACGAAGGTGTTGCATGACGCGCGCTGTCCAGTCTGGACGAGCGCGCACGTGGAAAACCCGCTCGCGGCACGGACCGCAAGAGTGCAGAACATTCTCTGCGCGCTGGACGCGAATCGGGAAAGCTTAAACGTTTTGACATTTGCGACGGAACTAAGCCGAACACTTGCCGCGAATATCCATCTTGTCCATGCGATCGCGCCCGGCGATTCCCCGGAGCGGATCGCAGCGGCCTCTGCTGAGCTGTCGAGGCTACAGGAAAGAGCCGCGACGACGATTGAGAGCACCGTCCAGGCGGGCCAGCCCCACGAAGTAATTCGAGCAGCGGCAGAACTGTTGAAGGCCGATCTCGTTGTCATCGGCCGGGGTGCGATCACGGCGCCGCTGGGCCGGCTCAGAACGAATGTCCTCGGGATTATCCGCAGCTCACCCTGTCCCGTGATCAGCGTGTAAGCAGGGAGGCTGCGTGGCCACTCGCTGGCGCTCGTGACTCGGCAAATTGCTGCGAGTCTAACTGAGCCGCGTGGCGCACAATTTCACCACGGCGGCGGGCAGTTCACTGTCCGCCGGACCGTGGGCTGAAGCCCACGGCGGCAAGCTAAAGCTTGCGCCACGACCACCGCGGCCCTGAGTAACATGGGCAAGACTGCCGGCCCCACCAGAGACCTGAATTTCTGCCCTATTCGCTGGAACTGCCCACTTTCAGAACGGCCAGGAACGCTTCTTGGGGAATATCGACCCGCCCCACACGCTTCATGCGGCGTTTGCCTTCCTTCTGCTTCTCGAGCAGCTTGCGCTTGCGTGAAATATCGCCGCCGTAGCACTTGGCCAGAACGTTTTTCCGCATCGCGGGGATGTTTTCGCGGGCGATGATTTTGGCTCCGATCGCCGCCTGCAGCGCGACCTCGAACATCTGGCGGGGAATCAGTTTTCGCAGCCGCTCGATTAGCGCCTTACCGCGGTCGTAGGCAAAATCGCGATGGACAATCATCGAAAGCGCATCGACGGGCTCGCCCGCCACCAGCACATCGAGTTTCACCATGGGAGAGATGCGATGCCCCGACAAATGGTAATCGAGCGAGGCATAGCCGCGTGAAGCAGACTTCAGGCGGTCGTAGAAATCCATGACGATTTCGTTCAAGGGTAGTTCATAGAGCAGCAGGACACGCCCGCTCCCGATATATTCGAACTTCTTCTGTATGCCGCGCTTTTCTTCGAGCAGCTTCAGGATTTCGCCAAGGTATTCCTCGCGCGAAATCACTGTGGCATCGATGATGGGCTCTTCGATCTGCTCAATGTTCGAAGGATCGGGGAATTTCTGCGGATTGTCCACTTCGATCACCTCGCCGCCCGTGGTGGTGACACGGTAGCGGACACCTGGAGCGGTTGTGATCAGGTCGATCTGAAACTCTCGCTCGAGCCGTTCCTGAACAATTTCAAGGTGCAGTAATCCGAGGAATCCACAACGGAAGCCGAAGCCCAAGGCCATGGAGTTTTCCGGTTCGAAACTGAAGGCGCTATCGTTCAGGCGAAGCTTCTCGATCGCATCGCGCAGCAGGCCGTGCTCATGCGATTCCACGGGATACAGGCCGGCGAACACCATCGGCTTGATCTCCTGGAAGCCCGGCAGCGGCTCGGAAGCCGGTTGGGCATCGTCCATGATGGTGTCGCCCACCTTCGCATCCGAGATCGTTTTGATGTTCGCGAACACAAAACCGGCCTCGCCGGAAGTGAGTTCGTCGCACGGAATTGGTTTTGGCGATTGGAAGCCGAGTCCCTCTACCTCATAGGCTTTACCGTTCGACCACAGACGAATCTTCTGCCCTTTGCGCAGCGCGCCGTCGACCACACGGGTCAGAATGATGACGCCGCGATATGGATCGAACCATGAATCGAAGATCAGAGCGCGAAGGGGCGCATCGGGATCGCCTTTCGGAGCCGGAACGCGCTGGACAATCGCTTCGAGAGTTTCCTTGATTCCAACGCCGTTTTTGGCGCTCGCCATGACGGCATCGCTCGCGTCGAGCCCGATCACCTGTTCGATCTGCTCGCGGACACGCTCCGGTTCGGCGGACGGCAGATCTATTTTGTTGATGACCGGAATGATTTCGAGGTCATGCGTAAGAGCCAGGTAGGTATTGGCAAGCGTCTGGGCTTCGACGCCTTGCGATGCATCGACCACAAGTAACGCGCCTTCGCAGGCCTGCAAGCTGCGCGACACTTCATAGGTGAAATCGACGTGGCCCGGCGTATCGATCAGGTTCAGCTCGTACATATTGCCGTCGTCGGCCTGGTAGTTCAGCCGCACGGCATGCGCTTTGATCGTGATACCCCGTTCGCGCTCGAGATCCATCGTGTCGAGCATCTGCGCCATCATGTCGCGCTGCGGCACAGCGCCGGTGAATTCAAGCAGGCGATCGGCAAGCGTGGACTTTCCGTGATCAATGTGCGCAATGATAGAGAAATTGCGGATGAAGCGGGGGTCCATGCGGTAAACTGGGGAGTAATTCAAAGTATCCCATAACATCCGCTCGTGATTACTTTTGTCACGAATCGAACCGCGAGCCGGCCCCATGCCTCTAAATACAATCGAAGCGACACTGGACGCATCCGGACTGCATATTGGCATCGTTGTGAGCCGCTTCAACGAATTCATCACAGAGCAGCTTGCGAAAGGCGCCGTGCAGCGGCTTGAAGAGCGAGGCTGCGAGGAAATTACCGTCGTGAAGGTGTCGGGAGCATGGGAACTCGCGATCGCCGCGCAAAGTTTAGCCGAAAGATGCGATGCGATTGTGGCGCTAGGCGCGGTTGTGCGAGGCGACACGCCGCACTTCGAGTACGTTGCCCGCAGCGCTGCTGAAGGATTGAATCGCGTAAGCCTTGATGAAGAAGTCCCGATTGCGTTCGGCGTGTTGACCACCGACAATCTGCAACAGGCGATGGATCGCGCCGGCGGCGTCAGCGGTAACAAGGGCAGCGAAGCCGCCGACGCGGCCATCGAAATGGCGAACCTGCTGCGGCGGTTAAGGGAACGCGAATAGCCATGGCCGCGCGGCACCGTTCCCGCAAGCGAGCGCTCCAGGTCCTGTTTCAATGGGACATCCGGGGTGAATCGATCGATCAGGCGATCGAAAACTATTACGACACGCTCTATTCGGAAGAGCAGGAGAACCAGCCTAAGCCGGATCGCTTCATGGAGGACCTAGCTCGGGGAACCGCCGAAAAATCGGGGGAGATCGACCGGCAAATCGAAGCCAAGGCGGCAAACTGGCGCCTAGAGCGAATGGCCGTCGTGGACCGCAATATCCTGCGCCTCGCGATCTATGAATTGGGGCGCAACGAAGTCCCGCCGCCAGTTGTGATCGATGAGGCACTGGAGCTGGCGCGGCAATTCTCGAATGACGAGTCGCTGTCGTTCATCAACGGAGTGCTCGACGCCGTGTACAAACAAACCCAAGCGGCGGCTGAGTAATTCTCAAACGGCCTTCTTCGGCTGGTCCCACTTCTCCGCCTTAACGACGCCGTGCCCTTCCTTGATAGTCAAAAGCTGATTCGCTTTCACATTCGGGATCTTCTCAACGGCCCCGTTCGTCCAGCGAATCTCCAGGTCGGCTGAGAGGGACTTCCCCAGACCGAAATGGATGCGGCGGTCATTGACCGAATAGAAGCTCGATTGCGCCGTCACCGGCTGAATCTGTGCTTTTCCGCCGTAGCGCGCTGTAATGGTGGAGCCGATCGCGCTCCGGTTCGATTTCGTTCCCACCAGCAGCACTTTCAGCCAGTTCCGGTCACCCTTGAGGTCGTTCCTCAACAGCGAGGGCGGCTCGTTCATATTGATGATGACCATATCGACATCGCCGTCGTTGTCGAAATCGCCGAAAGCGCAGCCTCTGCTGCAATGCGGCGTGGAAACTCCCGGCCCGGCCTCTTCAATCAGTTCCTCGAATTTGCCGTTGCCCAGATTCCGGAACACCAGGCGCGGCGATTCCAGCGGATACTGCGGCAGCTTCGCCGCGACCTCCGGGTAGACCGAGCCGGTCACGACGAAGATATCGGGCCAGCCGTCGTTATCCAGATCCACGATGCCCGTGCCCCAGCTGATGTAGCGCGTTTCCACGCCGAATCCGCTGCGCAGGGTCACGTCCGAGAAATTACCGGAACCGTCGTCGTGATACAAACCGTCGGTATCGTCCGAAAAATGTGTTTTGAACAGGTCGATTTTGCCGTCCAGGTCATAATCGCCGATGCCGACGCCCATGCCGGCCTGCTCCATCCCGTCTTCGCTTAAGGCGACGCCGCGCTCCAGACCCTCTTCCTTGAACGTGCCGTTGCCTTTATTTATGTAAAGCAGGCTGGGCGTGGAATCGCATGCCACGTAAATATCGGTCAGTCCATCGCCGTCGATATCGGCCGCTACCGCCGTCATCGCGTAGCTGCCCATGGTCTTCCAGACACCGGAGCTCTCGCTGACATCTTTGAACGTTCCATCTCCGTTGTTGTGATAGAGGTAATTCTTTGCCGGCGGCAAGCCGCGGGGTCCGCAGTTCACCGGAATCCCCTTCCAGTTGCAATTGGCGTTCTCGCCGGGCTTAGGGATGGTTTTCAGATCGAGCGTCAGGTAATTGCCGACGAACAGGTCGAGGTAGCCGTCCTTGTCGTAGTCGACAAAAGTACATCCCGAGCCCCACAGCGGCCCCTTCTGCAGCAGGCCCGCATCGGCGGTGACATCCGTGAAGGTGCCGTTGCCATTGTTGCGGTAGAGCACATTCTGGCCGTAGTAGGTGATGAACAGATCGTCGAAACCGTCGTTGTTGTAATCGGCGATCGTCACCGCGCTCGCCCAGCCGGTGCGCGTCAGGCCAGCCTTTCCGGTCACGTCCGTAAACGTGCCATCCCGGTTGTTCTTGTAAAGCCGGTTGGTCGCCTCCGGAGGCGCGACTCCCATGCGGGTTCCGCAGAGAACCAGAATGTCCAGCCAGCCGTCGTTATCGTAATCGAGGAACGCGGCGCCGCAGCCGACGGTCTCGATAATGTAATTCTTCTTCGTGATGCCGCCATAGATGGTCGGCGCCGTAAGGCCCGCCTGCGCGGCGATGTCGGTGAAGTGGGCGAGAAATGGAATTCCGGATGGTTTGCCGCGTGGCGTGGGTTTGACGCCGCGCGTCGACACGCCCTGTCCGCGAGCAAGCGTCGATGCCGCCGCCAGGGCCAGAATCTCGCGCCGGCTGAGCCGCCGCGTGGCTTCGGGCCACCAGGATAAATCCTTTATTCCTGGAAATTTCTCGTCCAAAATTCACTGCTCCTCAGGCGCGGGGTCTGTAATCTGCCTATCCTAACAATGCCGCTCTCACCCGCTATTGTGTAACTTACCAATGAGCCCACTTTGACAAAACGCACGGCCTCATTCACGTTGATCGCACTGAGCCTGGCAGCCGCGCTCTGGTCGCTGGGAGCCGCGCCCTCCGCTGCGCCGGGACTGCCTGTGTTTGCCGATGTGACCGCAAAGTCGCAGATTCGCTTCGTCAATCGAGCGAGCCACACATCGCGCAAATACCTGCCGGAAAGCATGGTGGGAGGCGCGGCCGTGTTCGATTACAACAACGACGGCCTGCTCGATACTTATCTGGTGAACGGGGCGGCGCTCAGCGATCCCATGAAGCCGGGACAGACGCCCGATAAGCACGATCCGCGCTACTGGAACCGGCTGTATCGAAATAACGGCGACGGCACATTCACGGACGTGACCGAGGCGGCGGGCGTTCAGGGTACGCAGTACGGCATGGGCGTGGCCGTTGCCGATTACGACAACGACGGATGGGAGGATCTCTTCGTCACGGGACTCGGCCACAACACGCTCTTTCACAACAACGGCGACGGTACGTTCACGGACGTGACGAAGCAGGCAGGCGTCGAAGGAAGCGGCTGGTCCGCCGGCGCCGCCTTTGTCGATTACGATCGCGACGGACTGCTGGATCTGGTGGTGTCGCGTTACCTCACCTGGAGCTTCTCGCAAGACATCTGGTGCGGCGAGCACAAGCCTGGCTATCGCGCTTATTGTTCGCCCGATCTCTTTTCGCCCATCTCGAACGTGCTCTACCACAACGATGGGCACGGCAAGTTTCACGACGCCTCGCGCGAAGCGGGTTTTTCCTCCGCGCCTGGTAAAGCCCTGGGCATTGCGGTTAACGACTATGACGGAGACGGCTGGCCCGACATTTTCATCGCCAACGATTCCGTCGCCGAGCAACTGTTTCACAACAAGCGCGACGGAACCTTCGAAGAAGTCGCGCTTTCGGCGGGGGTCGCGTATGACGAAGACGGCCACACGTTCGCCGGCATGGGCGTCGATTTCGACGACTACGACAACGATGGCTGGCCCGACATTTTTGTGAACGCGCTGGCGAATCAGCGCTACGCTCTGTTCCACAACGTGAAAGGCAGTTTCGAATACATGACGAACCGGACGGGCCTGGGCGCCGCCTCGCTTCTGCATTCCGGCTGGGGCGCGAAGTTCTTCGATTACGATAACGACGGCTGGAAGGATCTGTTCGTGGGACAGGGCCACGTGATGGACAACATCCAGCTCACGCAGCCGAATCTTCGCTACCTGGAGCCGCCGCTCTTGCTTCGCAACGTGAAAGGCAAGTTCTCGAACGTTTCCGCGCAAAGCGGCGCACCGTTCCAGCAGCCCCGGACCTCACGCGGCGCAGCGTTCGGCGATTTGGATAACGACGGATTCATCGATGTCGTCATGAACTGCAACGACGAAGCCGCCATCATTCTGCGCAACCAGGGCGGCAACGGGAATCACTGGCTGGCGGTCAACACGGTGGGAACGAAAAGCAATCGCGACGGAATCGGCGCCCGCATCAAGCTGACGCTGCCGGACGGAACCGTGCAATACGGCTATGTCTCCACCGCTTCGAGCTATCTTTCGGCGAGCGATAAGCGCGTGCATTTTGGATTGGGTGCGCAGAAAGCAGCGGCATCGCTGGAGATTACGTGGCCGAGTGGAAAGACGCACCGATTAGAGAATGTGAAGGCGGATCAGGTTGTCAAGGTGAAGGAGCCGTGAGGGGCGAGTGAGGGGGCATGATGATTCGAGTTGAGCGTACGATAATCGAGCAAGCTAGTTTCGTCTAACGCTGAGACCGTCTTTTCGATGTTAGAAATTTGTCTCGCAAGTCGGCAAGTGTCTCTCCTTCTGAGTTCTTCCAGCTCGTCCAACCGTTTACAGTTTCGCGGTCGCTCCCGGCGTTTTGAATGCAAGCGAGAGCAGCGTAGCTTGGTGCGGAGAAGCTCTTACCCAAAACTTCCATTGAACCGTCTGAAGAGACCAAAGCCAGGTACTGTTTTCTCTCCCCGCCGCGGGGCTTATACACCAGCGACAGAGTTTGTCCAGCCGTTAGCAATTGGCAATCAATTAAGTTTTCGATAGTCACGTCATAGTAGCGATAGCCTTGATTTGACTCGTCTGACTCCGGCGAAGTATCCAGGACGGGGCGATACTCTTCAGGAATTTCGTAAAGCACGTTGTCAGAATTTCCAAATTCTACAAGTTTTCGAACCAACCAGAGTCTTACTTCTACCTTTAATGTCTGAGCCCATTCGCGGAGGTCAGCACCAACATCATCAATCGGCAGACCGACAATTGGCTTGCCATCAAATATATCTCCTAGAAATCGACGGATATCGATTTCGTAAATATTGAAATCAGCAAACTTCTCTCGGAAATTCGGACTTTCTTTGACCCTGTCAACCACGATGTCAGTAAGCGCTCGTCGGCTCGCTGGCTGAGACGCGGCAATAATCTGTTTCGCAACTTGGGGAGCGATATGGTTCCAGACGCTATGGGATGCAAGTTCAGCCTCTACGATGAACCACCGGCGTTCCGCTATATCGATCACGAACCCATCGGGTATTGTTCCGAATCCGTCAGGTGTACGAATCAGAGACTTGGGCAGGTAAATTGAATCTGGACCGAAGATCAACTCTGCGTTCGCCTGTACGACGGATTCGAGTTCCTGCTCCGAACTGAACGGCGCGGCTATAAACTTCGTTTTACCGTAAATGATCATTGAGTGCCGACGTTTTAACGTTAGACACTCTATCATGATTGGGCCGATTAGAGGCAACTAACGACGAGGCACTCATCTCACCTCTTTCCCCGGATCGAGCCAAAACAATCGGTCGACGTTGTCGCGATGTGAGCAGGGTAGAATCGGAAATAAGTGCTCCGTCCCTACTTTTTCCGTCCTCGAACGGCACGAGCCGGACAGAATTGGACCTGCCGCGAAGCGCATCGTTTGCAAGACACGTGAACGACTATCTCGCCTTCTGGACTTGTCGAGTCGATCTCCTGACACTATATAGAATTCAAAGTCCAGCAAGAGTACCGCCGATTGCCCGCAAATAGTCGTCTAGCATAAATCACAGAGTGATCGCTTTGATCGGGTATCCGGAGGGCGACATGGTTGCTGTTACGAATGCTGGCATCCCCAATCTTCTACGTTCGGCATTCGCCCAGCAAAGTAACGCGTCGGTTGCATGAATCGAATCAGTTAAGTGACGCATTTCCGCCGGAACTGCTTTGCCTCTTTCGTTAACCATACAAATTCCTGAATGGGCAATGTCGTTTCTCATCATGTAAAGCATACAAATCATATCTGCCCAGTTTGGCGGAAATTGCGGTATCGTTGAAAGAGCGCGGATCAGACGCTCCCAGCTCGACGGTACGATGGAGAAACTTGGCTTTGAAGTGTTCTCTTGACAGTGACTTCTTTTTGTTATTCGAAAGCCCTTTCCGAGTCGCCAGTTGATCGATTAACTTGACCACTTCGACTTCACATGCAACACCTAACAACATGAGCGAACGCAAAAGATCTCCTCGTCTAGCTTCCAAAAGCGCATCGCAGAGCAAGACCTCCGCACTAGAAGGGAACATTTCCCTTTGTAACAGTTCGCCGAGAAAATGCCAGGCCTTCCAATCAATGGGAGTAATGTCGAACGGCATAGTGAATCCTCCAACACCCTCGAATGTAGCCGTACCCGATTCAATCCTGGCGCGCACCGCCTGGAACACTGCCCCTTCATTCGCCATCGTCAAGCCCAACCAGTATTGGCGAGTCACCGTTCTCAAGAGATGAATAATCCCGTTCAATGACGGGAGAAGAGCATTTGGGGTTAATGTTTCAGCCACGGGACAGAGAGCGCTCTCAAACGTGAAGGTTGTATACCGCACGTCCAGTGCTTGGCTTGTTATTCGACCTTCTGCTTGAGCACTGATATGACCGACCCTGGGCTTGAGAAGCTTAACTGGGATTCCGATTCCTTTGATAGCGATCGGTTCCCATTCCGAATTATCTGCTAAGCTAACAGCCCCAAAGATTGGGAATTCGTATAGAGTTTTGTCCGGAAGCGTAGTAGCCTTGGGAATTCCAACAGTTCTGACGGGAAGCATCCCGAAAGGTAAATTGTTGGATGTATAGCTTACTCCCATTTAGAGAAATCTCAGTACCGGGGTCGAATAAACATGCTGCCGTTGCGCTATACGCGATTATAAGCAACTCGGCGACGGAGCCCTCATTCCCGCTTCTCCTGCCACGACCTCGAACAATCGACCGAAGCCATCTGGCAAGAACCGGACGGAATTAGAAATGAGCGCCCTGTTTTTAACTAACGGGGCGCTCCCCAAGCCTTAATTTCCAGCTACATCTTCGTCGTGGAAGAGGCCTTGGAAGGCATGATGCCGAGCATCCACGAGAAGTCTTGCGAGATCCACGTGCCTCCCCTCGCGCGGGCAGAGGGGGCTTGTCGGGTGTCCCGAAGGTTGGCGTGCCGGGGAAATTACTGAAATTCGGATTTTTATTGCCGATGGTGCTGACCAAAGCAGACGAGTGGCAGGTGATGCACGACGCCTGGTGCGGAAGAACTCCGGCATTCAACTCGACGAAGGAGTTGCCTAGCCGGATCGCTTGATCGCTGGCGTCGACATGGGAACCAATTCCGTCATCCCCGATTTCCCCGAGAGAAGACCGAAATTTGGCCCTATAATGTAATTCGCCTCAACTCACGAGACGAATGACGTCAGGAGCCGGTCGTGCGATTTCGCGCTGATTCAGCCCGTTCGAGAAACGAATGCCAACCCGTTGCGGCCGGTGTACTCGCTGATAACATCGGCGGCACTTCAGACGAGCTACGGACTTTATTACCACTGCAATTCAAATAATTGAACGAGAGAGAGGAGAACCCCGATGAACCCAATCGAAGTAATTTCCTTATTCCCAAACCCCAATACACCGGATCTTGGGTGCTTTGTACGAAGAAAACACGGATTCGAAACTGACCCCGACGTCGATTTTGAAAACGTCCATGTGGACTTCAACCCGTCGATTGACTTCAGCCCGCAGTACCATCAGACGTACTTTCGCGTTAGCTGCGGCCAGGCGGCGTTCTTTGAGAGGTGCCTGGTTTACATGACGACTGATGCAAGCATCCCGCCTCCGATTCTGGAAAATTTCCCACCCGGTTTCGTCTTGGGAGGAGACTATACGCCCCATCCTTCCGACTGGAGCCGGTTCCCCACTCAGTCCGGTCAACGGCTTTACTGGTTCTTCGGGCAGCACCGCGACCCGGCAACCGCCGTGTGGCAGCCGGATGCGCTCGTGGGCCATAGTTACGACATCTACGAGAACGGCACGCTGAGCACTGTTCAGTATGACGACACCGGAACCGACCGCGATTTCAATGACTTGATTGTGGAAGTTGCCATTGTCGGAAGACGCTCCTGGGCAAATTTACCGAATGCTCCAGCGCAGGCCGCCGTCAACAGAAAAATTGAAGAAAACGGCCTGCCCAGGTTGCGGTCGCTTCTGGGCAAACGCGGCAAATGAACGCGGGTGCGCCGCCTTGCAGTTGCGGCCCGGTAGCTTTTAAAAACGGGAGAGCGCTGTCTGAGCCATGACCGTACGGCAGTGGTTAGCGATGAACTTAGGCCAGGGTTCCTGCTGCACATGAGCCGGACAGAATTGGAAATGAGCCGTCGCTAAATTGACGTCGAGGCGCTGCCCCCAAGCGGCGGAGCCTGCTGTAGCTCACGTGTTGCTACCGACAGAACGACCGCGTCGCCGACTGACTGAACCATGCGAGTCGGGATTTCAAGGGTTCCAGCGTGAAACATGCCGCGCGCCGCGCCCACTTGGTCAGCGACTTCTTTGCGTAGTTTGATCTGCAGCGACTCGACCCGCCATCCATCGCTATCCAGGAATAACGCTACGACCTGGCCGATCGCCTGCCCGTCTGCTGCAATTACGGTTCGCCCTCGAAGATTTTCGTCAGAAAGCCGCATCGCTTGAACCGCCTTTCTCGCCCCTGCCCCATTATAGGGACCGTGAAACCCCTGTTCGCAATCGATAGGCGGAGGTACGCCCGTGAGTTGAGAATGAGACCAAGTTTCTTTTACCGGCTCTGTGTGATGGATGCCGGGCTTCGCACGCCGACATAGAGACCCGTAAGCGTGTAGCGCCCTAAGAAACGTACCGTCGCGATCACGTCCATAGAAACGGTCATCCACATTCCGTTCACCGCCCCGAATTGCAGGGTGATGTAACTATTCTTAATCCATATAGAAGGGTTTTGAGCGAGGACGCCTTCAATTCTTCGGATTCGGAAGGTCTTTGCGTCTACCCAGATCTGCCCAAGGATCAGGCCTTTTTCTTTGCGCTTAGGAATGATGTGTAATACATATTCTTCAGTAAGGCCAAAGCTCTCCTGTCTGAGAAAAACAAAATTGTAATTCTCCCGGTCGATGTCTCTGTCGTGACCCTCCTTCACAGGCATGGTTTCCTGCTTTAGAAGATTTCGCACTATCTTTTCTATCAGTGAGAGCCCCCGGGCTTGTAGGATCTTGAATGTCTTTTTATCCGGAGGAGTGAAGTCGATTTCGGCTGTAATCTCAGCGGTAGGGGTTTTATCGTCGCCCCGGAACGCCTTATATTGGCGTGTCAATTCGTAGGGGCGGGAGCGGGCGGGATTCTGCTGCTCGACTCGTTCCATCGTTTGCAGAATCAGGTTCAGATCGGGAGATCTAAGGTCGGCCTGTGCTTGAGTCGCAGGAGGCTTTGAGAATGATGCGCTTGCCGCGAGCAATAAGAGAACGATGAACCTGATTTGTTGCATTACCCAACCAGACAGAGCACTTCCGCTGCGTCCTTCCGCTGAATCACCTTCTTCAGCTTAAACTCGCTGACTGATTGGCCCTGCAATGCTAGCGGCTCCCCTAGCCGGCCGAGGCCATCTGGCAAGAGCCGGACAAAATTAGAATGAGCGCTCCGCCTGCAACCAACGGAGCGCTCCCCTAAGGCTTACTTGCCCCAGCTACATCTTCTTCGTGGAAGGGGCCTTGGAAGGCATGATGCCGAGCATCCACGAGAAGTCCTGCGAGATCCACGTGCCTCCCCCTTGCGCGGGCAGAGGCGGCTTGCCGGGTGTCCCGATGGTTGGCGTGCCGGGGAAATTGCTGAAATTCGGATTCTCGTTGCCGGTGGTGCTGACCAAAGCAGACGAATGGCAGGTGATGCAGGACGCCTGGTGCGGCAGAACTCCGGCATTGAACTCGACAAACGAATTGCCTAGCTGGATGGCTTTGTTGTTGGCGTCGACATAATCGGACTGGGCTGCCACGAGGCGGTAGTTGAGAAACTGTTTCGGAAGGCCGGCTTGCGTCATCAGGCTCTTCAGAGCGGCGGTGGCCTCCGTGCTCTGGCCGGTGCTGACAGCCGGATTCGATCCCCATGGGTCGTTACATGAGTTGTACAGATCGGAGTTGCAGCGATTCGGATTGGTGACGGTGTTCTGCGGTTCGAAGGTCGCCCATAGCCAGTTCGGAAGAAGCTTGGAAGAAACGTGGATACCGACCAGCGCGTAGCAACCGCCGTCGATGGTTTCGACATAAACGCCCGTGGGTTGGTTCGTCGTGCAGTTGAAAGCGTTATTCAAGGATGTGGCGGGCAGCCAGTCCGCCTTCACTTCGATTGCCGGAGTCGGGAAAGTGATCGCTGCCGACTTTGCGTAGCTGACTTGCGCGGCCAAATTCGTCAGCGTGGCGCCCGACGCCGGAGCCTTGACAAAAGAAGCCTCGGATGGGTCCGCGAATACTTCCTCGCAAAATTGCGCATTTGCCGACAGGTTCGTTGGGACAAAGGGTTTCAAGCTCGATGGCGCGTTCGCTTTGGTCGTCATCGGACTGCATCCGCCGGGCGCGGCGCCCAGGAGATTCTGCCTGGGGGCAGGCCGCCGGAGTCTTCGGGCCAGGTGGCTGGCATGTAAATGGCGCACCGGAGCCGCGGCGGCTAAATTGGCCGTCTGCGAACAGCCAGGGCTGTCGGGCTGCGCGAAGCAGGTTTGCTCGGTCCAGGTTTCCCATGTGAGGTGCCCGTTCGTCAGGCAACTGGAGGCCACGAAAAGCTGCCAGGCCGTCTGTTCATTGCTTCCCGCCATGGTCGTGGGAACAGCGCATGCCGAGGCAGCGGTCTCCGCGGACTGGGAGGACTGCGCGGTCTTCGACGTCTGAGGCGCTTGCGTGGCGCACGAAGACTCGATGCAGGCGGCGGCAGCGAGCATGGCGAACAGCGCAACGGCAGTCCAGCCTTTTCCCGTAAATTGTTCTCTTCTCATAAATTGTTAGTACAATTTGGATTAAATCCTATCACATTAAGTCGATATTTAACGACTTAATGTGACGAGGCGAGAGCCGGCGCGGTTGGACGCTCGCCGCTGAACGACTCGCCGGCGGCGGCGGTAAACTCCACATGTTCTGATGATTCTTGAACAGAGCCGCTGAATGACCACCTTTCGAATCGCGCTCGCCAACCTCACATTCCCGGCGACTCCCGAGGAGTCGGTCACGCTGGCCGAGCGAGCCATCGCCGAAGCGGCCATCGAGCGCGCCGGCATTATCTGCTTTCCGGAATGCTTTGTCCCCGGCTACAGAAGACCGGGAAAAGCCGTCCCGCCCCCCGATCCCGCGTTCCTCAAACGGGCCTGGTCCGCAGTTGCAGCGGCCGCCGCGAATGCAAACATTGCCGTTATCCTCGGCACGGAACGCGTCCTCGATGATGCGCTACTGGCTACCGCGCTGGTAATCCATCCAGACGGAACAACCGCCGGCTTCCAGGACAAAGTCCAAATCGACCCTTCCGAAGAGGGGATCTATTCGCCCGGATCAGGAAGACGAATTTTCCAAACGGGTCGGCTGACATTTGGCGTGGTGATCTGCCACGAGGGCTGGCGTTATCCGGAGACGGTCCGCTGGGCCGTTCGGCAAGGCGCGCAAGTCGTGTTTCATCCGCATTTCCACGAAGCCGAGCCCGGCGGCTATCGACCGTCGAGCTTCGCCGATCCGGCGAATTCGTTCTATGAGAAAGCGATGTTGTGCCGCGCCGCCGAAAACACCTGCTATTTCGCAAGCGTGAACTGCGCGAGCGCCGGGTCGCCGACCACTTCCGCGGTGGCGCGGCCCGATGGCACGCTGCTCAGCTATCAGCCATACGGCAAAGAAGGGCTACTGGTCGCCGATATCGACCTCGCCGCGGCCACCGGCCTCCTCGCGGCACGCTACAAGCCCAATATCACGTAGCTTTGTGGGGCAGAGGCCTCGTCTGAGCGCGACCCGTGGTCGCGCTTTCGGATGTTGCTGAAATTTCGAAAAGCCGGGCGCCCACCCCCATAAGCCAACTTAAGGTGTAGCGCGCGCACTCGTGCGTGCCGCGTCGAGACTTTTCTCGACGCTTGCACTCGACCACGGGTACTGTTCCTGGGCCTTGACCAATCCAGCCTTCACGGATTGTTCTCAATGTATACTCCAAACGAATGCTTGGCCACCGGCCAGCTTGCCTGGCTTGGGCAGAGAACGAGGGCGGCAGCACACCATGCAGGCTCCAGGTCACGAATGAACTTGCAGAATCAAGGTACACGTGGGGCAAACGGCGGCGATGTTGAATGATCTCGGAAATAGCATCGCTTTCCGCCGGAGAATCTCTCAAACCAGAAGAAAATCGGCGTCGAGAAAGTCTCGACGCGGCACGCAGGAGTGCGCGCGCTACGGCTTAAGTTAGCAAGGCGTCTGGCAGCGATGCCGGAGCCTGTGACGATTCCACTCGGAAGGCTGCTGCTTGCGAAAGAGGCATAACGCTGACGGCACGAGCCAGAGTAAACGCGGCAAGAGTTCCTATGACAAACCGATAACTGCGATGCGTGAATGTCACCGGCAGCATTCTACTATCAGTCGCGTAAACATCGTAGGCTCAATTCATGCCGCTGCCGATTCCGCACAGCCGAGCGTAACGCACGGCGCGGAGCGCTCCGTTCTGCGATGGCGTGCGTCTGAGTATCATATAGGTTTCCGCCTGTTTGAATGTTCTGATTGAATCTAAGGAGGCGTTCACGATGAAGAAATTGCTTCTGGGTCTTACCCTTTCCGCGCTGATGGGCTTGCCCGTGTCGGCCGCGCTCAAAGTGGGCGAAACGGCGCCCGATTTTTCAGCTCGCGCTTCCTTAGCCGGAAAGGAATTCAATTTCTCGCTGCGGAAGGCTCTCAAGAAAGGCCCGGTGGTCGTCTACTTCTACCCTTCGGCCTTCACCAAGGGCTGCGATCTCGAGGCCCATACATTCGCGGAAGACGCGGAAAAGTTCGAAGCGGCCCGGGCGACGATCATCGGCGTATCGGCCGATAGCATCGCGCGCCTCAATGCATTCTCCGCAGATCCCAACTACTGCGCGGGGAAGTTCCCCGTGGCGTCCGATGCAGACCACAAGATCGCCAAGTCCTACAATCTGACGGCGACCAGCGCCAAAGCCGGTATGAAAGATGTGCGCGGCGTGGAGATCGGTCACGATTTCATCGAACGGGTAACGTTCGTGATCGGAAAAGATCACAAGATCCTCGCTGTGTTTTCGAGCCAGGAAGACAAGCTCTCACCCGATCAGCACGTCGAAAAAGCACTGGCGATGGTGCAGAAGCTTGCTTCACGATAGCCCTCGGTTTGATTCGCCGGCCATGCGTTAGCGGTGGACGGCTTTACTCCGCGGACATTGGGTTCTTTGCAACGGTCCAGCCTAGCGTCTCGCCCCGGTTCTGCTGCTTCAGCCATGCGAGCAGCGGCCGGAAATATTCGATCATCGCCGAGGCGTCGATTTTGCTTTCACCGGTCATCACCTTGAGGGCTTCGGGCCAAGGCTTCGACTGGCCCAGCGCCAGCATGGCGTGCAGCCTCGCGCCCGCTTCTTTCGATCCGTAAACCGAGCAGCGATTTAGGGGGCCGCTATACCCGGCGGCCTGGCACATGGCCTGATAGAACTGAAATTGATAGATGCGAGCCAGGAAGTACCGGACATACGGAGTATTCGCCGGGATGTGATACTTGGCGCCCGGATCGAAGTCGGCCTCGGTACGGTTCACAGGCGGCGCAATGCCCTGATATTGCTCGCGGAGAGCCCACCATGCCCGGTTGTAATCGGCCGGCTTCACTTTGCCCGAGAACACTTCCCAGCGCCATTTGTCGATCATCAATCCAAAAGGCAGGAACGCGATCTTATCGAGAGCGGTACGCAGCAGCAAGGGAATATCAGCCGAGGGCGGCGGCACTTGCTGGATCAAGCCGATCTTCTTCAAATATTCCGGAGTGATGGAAAGGGCGATCGCGTCGCCAATCGCCTCGTGGAAACCGTCGTTCGCGCTGTTGCGGAAGAGGAACGGCTGATTGCGATAGGCCAAATCGTAATAAAGATGCCCCAGTTCGTGATGGACGGTTGTGAAATCGTCGGACGTCCCGTGAATGCAAAACTTCAGGCGCACATCCTGGTCGCTGTCGACATCCCAGGCGCTGGCATGACAAACCACGTCACGATCCACGGGTTTCGTCAGCAGCGACCGCTCCCAGAACGTGGCCGGCAGAGGCGGATAGCCCAAGGATTCGAAAAAACTTTCACCGTACTGGACGATGCGCTTTGCGTCCGCATGCCGTTCCTGGAGAATCCGCCCGACGTCATAAGTTGGAGGGGCCGAATCCGGCGCCACGATGTCGTAGATATTGCCCCATTCCTGCGCCCACATATTCCCAAGCAGATCGGCGGGAATCATCCCATCCTTACGGTCCGCAACGGCGCCGTACTTCTGGATGAGGCGCTTCCTCACGTAGGCATGCAGCTCTTTGTAAAGCGGAGCCACTTCCGTCCAGATGCGCTCGATCTCGGCGGAGAACTGCTCGGGCGGCATATCGTAGTTGGAGCGCCAGAGAGCGCCTGTATCCGCAAACCCGAGTTCGCGGGCTCCCTGGTTTGAGAGATCGACGAATTGCGCGTACCCGTCGCGCATCGGCGCGCCGATCTTGTGCCATCCGGTCCACAGATCCTGCAGCTCCTTCGGATCGCGGCTCTTCGCCATTTGCACATCGATTTCGTCGATGCCCATGCATTTGGACTGGTCCGCCGATGCGCTTCCCTCGTTCCCTGGGCAATATTTTCCCTTGCCATAGCTGGCATCGAGCGAGGCCGCGAGCTGCGTCAGTTTCTCCCGGAGCTTCGGGTCGTTCGGCGCGGGCATTGTGAGGCTTAACTTCAGAAGCTTGAACTTACGCCTCAGGTCCGGTGGAAGCTGCACGTCATCGAACTGCTTGGCTTGTTCCACGAGCTTGGTGGTTCGCTCAATTAGACGCTCGCTCTCTTTGGCGGCAAGCAATTCGGTATCGCCGGTGATGTAGGTTTCCTGCACCCAGCCCGCGCGTCCTGCAATGGTGTTCAAATCCAGCAGCTCGGCCTGGGCCTTATCCATGAAGGCCTGCGCATCGGCAACGGTTGGAGTCGCGGCCGCCACAAGCGCTGGCAGCGCGAGCAAACACGCCATTGCGACAAGTGAGTAGTTCGGCAAAAAATGATGCTTCACAGCCCAAAGTCTATCGCCATCGCATCGCGCAGCGTCGGGCAGCACAAAACCGCTATAGTAGCTGGGCTCCCTCTACCTTGGACAAGCCGCGGTCGAACGTGCCCAATGGAAGATGCCCGGCTTTCCGGGCGAACTGCACCATGAGGCAATCGGAAAACCCGAGCGACGGCCTGGAGCGGAAGAGATCAAGCGCCGCAGACACAACTTCGGAGTCCTGTAACGTCAGATCCTTGTGATTGAGAAGCATCTCGATGGCTATGGCGAGGGCTGCGGCGTTTCGTTGGTAAACAGTTGCCAGAACCCACATGGCCTCGGCTAAGGCTAAGACAGGCACCCACGCTCCCTTCTCAATGAACGCATCGGCAGAGGCGGCTTGGCGCGAATCGTCCCGGGTAATCAGGCGAACCAAAACGTTAGTATCAACGGCCCGCATATCGTTCCCGAATTCGCCGCCGGATTCCTTCTTTCATCTCATCGAGTGTTCGAGGCTTCGGCGCTTGTCGCGGGAACAGCGCCCGATGAATTTCCTCCGACGAAAACTGCCCCGATCGCCGCACAATCACTTTGTCGCCGTCTTCCTCCCACTCCAAAATCGAACCCGGCCCGACACCCAGCTTTTTCCGAACCTCGACAGGAACTGAAATCTGCCCTTGCGATGTGACTTTCGAGCGCGAGAGTGCCATACCGTTACATTACCACGGTAATGCAAGGCGTCACAACTAACGTCAAGCATTTGCCTTATGGCCCGCCCGTGCCATCCGCGAACCGAAAATCGTTCGCAGCCGACAGCGCCGACACAGCGCCGCCCCTAGAAGTTCAGCCCAAGCGCCCTAGCACGCCTTCTGTAACTTCGCCCGTTTTGCTTGTCCCACCGAGATCGGGGGTACGCAGATTGCCCTCAGCCAGCACCCCGGCGACCGCGACGTTGACCGATTCCGCGGCCGAGGGCATACTTAGATGCTCCAGCATCATCGCAACGCTGAAGATGGCAGCAAGCGGATTCGCCATCCCCTTGCCGGCGATGTCGGGAGCCGAACCATGCACCGGCTCGAACATCGAGGGAAACCGCCGTGTCGGATCGAGATTGGCGCTCGGCGCGAGCCCCATACTGCCGACGAGGATAGCCGAGATATCGCTCAGGATGTCACCGAAGAGATTCGAGGCAACGACCACATCGAAGCTTTCGGGCCGGCGAATGAAATTCATGGCCGCGGCATCCACCAGCAGCGATTCGGTGGCAATGTCCGGATATTCGGAAGCGACCGCTGCAAACGTGCGATCCCATAGCACCATGCCGTAGCCTTGCGCGTTCGATTTCGTGACGGACGTGACGCGGTTCTTCTTATTGCGCTTGCGCGCAAGCTCGAAGGCGTAGCGGATGACCCGCTCCGTGCCGCGGCGTGTAAATACCGACGTCTGGATGGCGACTTCCTCCGGCTGCTCGTGATAAACGAACCCGCCCACCTGCGAGTATTCGCCTTCGGTATTTTCGCGGACCACCATCATGTCGATCTGCTCGCCGCGCCGCAATGCTAGAGGCGATTGCACGCCGCGATACAGCACGGCCGGCCGTACGTTCACGAATTGATCGAAGCCCCGCCGGATCGGCAGCAGCAGCCCGTTCAGCGTGATGTGATCCGGAATTCGGGGGTGTCCGATGGCGCCGAGCAGAATCGCATCGACCGGCCGCAACTGATCGAGAAAATCCAGAGGGCACATCCGGCCGTGGCGAAAGTAATAGCTGGCACCCCAATCGAAATCGAGAAATTCGAACCGGACGTCGAACTTCTTTTCGATGGCTTGCAGTATCCGCTTCGCTTCGGGTATCACTTCCTGGCCGATGCCATCTCCGGCAATCGTGGCGATCTTAAACGTGGGCATGAAACTCTCAAGCTATCAGGGCGAGAACACGATTCACTTCGGAGTGACATCGGGTGGAGGAGGAAGGTTGCGATTCTTCATCCACTGAATGCCGATATTCTGGTTTGACTTGTTACGGGGAATCGTACTGAGATCGGGCATGAAGATTTGCAGACCGGCACTAGGCGTCATGCGGGTGTAGCCGTTCACAAGCTGTTCCTGGTAGTGGGTTAGGTCGAGATCGAACCAGGCGTCGCCGGACACGTCGATCATTATCAGATCCACGTGGCGCATCGTCAGTTTCCCGAAATCGATGGTGCCCTCTCGAAGCCGGAGAAAATTGCGCCATTGCTCAACGCGGGTGACTTCGTCCCTGGCGCTTCCGTAGACTTCTTCCAGGTCCGGGTTGACGATGCGGACGCTGGTCAACTGCCCGCGCATCTGCGGCGGCGGCAAAAGCGTCTGCGTATCGAAAAAGATATCGTTTCCCGATACCTGAACCCCAGGCATGTTCTGAGGATGGAACAAGTCCGATACGTCAATATGCAACCCGCCGAGCAAGCCCTTGAGCGGAATCTTCAGAACGTTCAGTTTGGTGACGTGTAGCTGAATACGGTTATTCGAAACAGTCGAGATCGTGCCGGTCAGTTCAATCGGCAGAGGAACAACTTTATGCAGAGTTCCGCTCAACTTGACCTGGTTCCCATCGCCCGAAAGCTTAATATCGGTTAGCGGCGATTTTTCAAGGCTCGAATTGAGGAAGTTGCCGATATCGCCCATGTTGGCGCGGAGTACGCCTGCTTTGATGTCGAGAACGAATGAATCCGGATCGTCGAAGGACGGATTCACGTCCTTGTGCGTGCGCACCATCTCCCCGCGAAGCCAGCGGACGTAGACACGAAAATTCGGCCCCTTTCGCAGCATCAAGTTATGCGCATAAACTTCGGTCGGACCAGCGAGGGAAGCGGGTGACGCGCCTTCGCCTTGAGCGGGCGTTGCATCAGCACCTGAGGCGGGAGCCTTGCCTGCGTGGCGTGCCGATTCATAACGCCAGATCAACAACCCCAGCGAAATAGTTATGACGCAAATGAAAATAGCTACACGGGCGCGCATGACAGAACCATGTTAGGTGATGCCCGTAGCGCCGGGGCCGCGGCGAGGACTCACGGACTGGAATGCGCCTGCATAGGCCAGAGAAAAAAGATTCGCCGTATACAGAGCGAATTCGCATTCCTTGAGCGCTGAAGCGTACTGTAAACCGCGCCAAACCCATCCAGCTTGACATGCACATCCCTATTCGGTGTATCGTTCCTTTTACACTGGGGGTTCGCTACGCTTCGAGAGCGGCAGATGATAGCCGCCCAACTTAACTATGGCCACTATCCTTCCAGGCGACGGCTCGACAGCCGCCGTTCGCGACAAACGAGTTCTCTATAACCGCTTCCTTCTGCTTGTCGCCG
>JAICLJ010000121.1 GCA_025927575.1 Bryobacteraceae bacterium
GCGATCTGTAAGCCTGATGGTGGTGTTTGCTTTGTTTTGACCTTCAAATCTGAGATACGCTTTCCAGTTCAGGACTTTGACCATGGGCGCTGAAGTGTACCCGTGACCCGCGCAGCTTTCACTTCCCAGGTTGCCTAAGCCTTCTTGCACGCCAGTCACCGACCCATCGCCGCCTCGTGTCGTGTAGAACTCCGCGCCCGATCCGCCGCCGCCCGTCAGGTAGAGCGCCGGGCCCGGATTCGCTTCTCCGTGCAGTCTCCTGGAAGCTGCAGAGTAGCCACTTCCCGGATTGACAATAGTGAACCCGGTGATGCAGCCTTTGGACGCCTCGACCTTCGCGGTGATAACCGCGTCGTTATTTCCATATGTGGCCCACAACAAGCTATCGCTAATCAGGTACGTTCCTTGGGGAAAATACACTGTCGCGTGACGCCCGCCGGTTGCCCTGACTCGCATCGCCGCGTCCATCGCGGCTTTGATGCACGCGGTATCGTCATGCCGGCCGTCCCCATGGCACCCATAGGGCTTATCCTTCACGTTGTAATATCCGTTGTCAGAAGGATAAATATAGTCTGGTGTTGAGTGGGTTACATGCCTCGACGCATGATGCGCTTCCCCCTTATGAACAGCACTGGATGAAGCGCGTTGCGAGATACAAATTACGACCGGAAGTACCGCAACCGCGCCAAACCATCCCGCTATTTTGTTAGGCCTCGATAAAGACCGCATCTCTTCTGCTTACGTGTGCCATCTTCGACGTTGGCATACCACTGCACACGCCGTCTCCAATGTTCCTTTCTATCGAAGCCCTGGGGAAAGAATTTTCGTCGACTCCGATTGTTTCACTGATGCGAGCACAGTCTTAGAGATCATTTCTGCAACCTCCTCCGTGCGCCGCAGGCGCGATGGATCGGGGCGGGGCAATCGGCCTGTGACAGCCCTTCGCAGAGCGCTTGTAAATTCCTGCTCGTCCGCCGGATCGAAGATTGCTTCAGGCTCGAACAACTCTGGTGCGCAGCCCGCATATTTCGAACAAAGGACAGAAATTCCCGAGAGCACGGCTTCGTTCGCAACCAGGCCCCAAACATCTTCTACTGTGGGAAAAATTAAAACATCGGCGCTGCGATAGAAAGATGCCATCGCTGGGGGGGATTGAGCCGGGCAGAAACGCACATCGCGCAAACCCAGCGATCTGACTTCCTCCTGAAGCTGCTCGCGATCAGGCCCGCCGCCAACGAGCAGAACCGAAAAAGGAAGGTCTTCCTCCTGCAGTCGTGCGGCGGCTCGGAGAAAGCCGGAAATGCCTTTTCGCGCGATCATTTGGCCGACGTGCAGGAGGACTGGCTTAGGATGGACATCTAGGGCCGGTTCGACTTTTCTGGTGTACCAGCTCTCGTCGACACAGTTTTGAATCTGAAGAATTCGATCGACGCCGATTCCGAGAGTTTGCAAATACTCGGTTGATGTTTGCCCGTAACTGATCCAATGTTTCGCCCATCGGGCAATGAGACGGCGCAAGAGCCGCTTGAGCCTGCCTGTAGAACGTTCAGTTCGTAGCGTGCCACCCCACCAAACCCAGACCGGTTTTCTGAAGAGCGTCCCGTACGCAAGTGCAGCCAAAGTGCGAAAGCCCATCTCAGCGGCGATTACCGCATCTGGCCTTTCCTTTATGAGTTCCAGTAAGTACGCCGGTTCCAGATGAAAGTAACGCTTATCGACCTCCTTGTCTCCTTGCCACTGCGGAAATGAAAACTGCCAGCCGCGCACACGCCGGATTCGGGCGCCCTCCACTTTGGCTTCCTTCCACGAAGTTCGATTCGCTTCCATGCTGCCGCAGAATATGGACACGTCAAATTCGGAAGTGAGGTGGGTAAAAAGACGCACGCGATAGGGCGCAATCATGTTTACCAGGATTGCGAGCTTCGGCTTGTTCATTTACCGGCGTTCCTCTTGTACGTTGGCCTACCAAGCGCAGTGTATAGCAACTTTTGTCCAATGCAGCGGTGGCGCGCGGCAACACGCTGGGGATTCGATTCCATTACTGAATCGCATCCCTGTCGCCACTTTACCTTACCCGCACATTTATCTTCTGCTATTGTCGATGCACTACACGAATCCATTTCAACGAGTGGCTTCACAATGCGAAAAGTGTAGCCTTCGCTGCAATAAAAAGAGGGGAATACGGATCTGCCGAAATAGGCAGTCCGCACTCCCCCATGAAGCTAAACCGAGCGATATTGATCCCCTTTGATCCGTGGGAATCAAACCTTGTTGGCTGGGCGACGGCACGCTTGTGTCACGTCGCCGAGCCGCACAAGGTGTGGCGCTAGCCCGGATTCACTTTAGTTATGGCCAGAGTACAGGCCATAGCCGATTCCACCCGACCAAAGACCATTTATCGGGGCATTGAGAGTTGTTCCACCTCTTTTCTCCGACACCGCTGTATGCCATCCATTGGCCTTCGTCGCAACGCCGGCCAATGAGAAGTCTGAGTCTTTAAAAACAAATGCCGGAGAGGCTGAGGGCCCGTGAGCAGTGGTGCTAAAGGAACCAAGCAATTCGAAAGTGGCATTACTCACGTCCCATAGCAAGCCGGCTCCTTCCGATTTAAATCCGAGCATCCACCAAATGCCGCCATTCGTAGTGACGTGTACGCCGGTTCCCGATTCGATGTCATACTGCCGTGCATAAACATGCTGCTTCGGACCGAGATCATAGTTGGCGTTCGGGACGGCGACGTTTTCAAGATAGATCGTCCCGGAGCCTTTGGAAGTGTTGGATATGTTTACTCCGCCACCGATGTCGGCAAGAACCATTGGCGCCGATCCGTTGTAGCAGAATGTGTTGCTCTGAGTCGATTGCTGAAAGCCGAAGTTACGGAACTCGACCGGGTGCGAACCCGAACCGTCGAATTGGATTGTGCAATACGCCGCCCGGTGCTTTCCGTCCACGTTTGGATAGGCTCCGGTCCTCATGGCCGACTGCAGAACCGAATTCATCCCCAAAACCACCCGAACACTACTCGGGATGTGGATGGTCGAGCTTGCCCAATACCCGCCGAACGGAAAGTAGACTACCGGCTTGCCCGAGTTCATCGCGGCTTGAATGCAACTCGTGGCGTCCTTTCCTGAATTCGGATTACAGGCGGCGCCATAAGTGCCGACACTCGCCCAATCCGACAGATTATTATCGATATATTCCGGCGTGTTCGGAATGTTCGGAAAATTCAGCGAAGTCATCGAACTGGGAAACTGCGAGGCCGGCGCGGGATACGCATATTCGGAGATGTCCGCGCCCGGTACGATCGTGTTTGCAGATCCGATTGCCAGCGCCGCCGCATATCCGCTGGTCTCGATATTTCGTAGGAACACGATCCCGTGGGCCGACGTGGCAGGCGCGCGAATCGCCGTGGTGTTGGAGGAGCCTCCTGTGAAATTGCCGTCGGTTACGAGCAAACTGCCTGCACCCTGATCGATGAAAACCGGAGCGGCGATGTTAGCAGACACCTGGCGGAACCAGTTCGGCATGTTTCCATTCACCACGCCAGCCGTATGAATGTTCGCCAAGTCGATGTATTCGAAAGTATTACCAACCTCGTGCGCGCTTGAATTAGCGTAAATACCGTAATCGAATCCGCGAATCGAAACGTTTTTGACGTAGGCCGGACCGGTGCCGCCCGTCGAGCCGCGAGAAACGTTCAGGCCACAGCGTCCTCGGCCTTCCCCGGAGATGATATTTACGTTCTTTACCGAGGCTCGGTTGGAGCCGGCCCAATCCAAGGCAATGGCGCCCGGATTACCGGATCCCGTGTCGATCGTCAAGTTCCAGATGTCGTTTTCGTACGCATTTTCACCTGATCCGATCGAGTTGCCGTCCCTCTCGCTAGCCGTCTTGATCATGGCGTTGCAAGATTCAGCAGCCTGATTATCGCCATGCGGACTCACGTTGCAATTTGCATTCTGAAACTTTGGATTATTGTCTGTGAGCCTGATGGTGGTGTTGGCCTTATTCTGGCCCTCGAATCTGAGATATGCTCTCCAGTTCAGGACCTTGACCTTGGGCGCCGACGTATACCCGTGACCGGCGCAGTTTGCGCTTCCCATATTGCCCAGACCGGCCTGGATGCCAGTCACCCATCCATCGCCGGCGCGAGTCGTGTAGAACTCCGCGGCCGATCCGCCGCCGCCCATCAGATATAGCGCCGGTCCAGGATTCGATTCTCCATGGACGCCCCAGGAAGCTGAAGAGTAACCGCTTCCGGCATTGGCGATAGTAAATCCAGTGATGCAGCCTCTGGAGGCGTCGACCTTCGCGGTGACAACGGCGTTGTCGTCTCCATAGGTCGCCCACAGCAGGGTATCGCTGATCAGATACGTCCCTTCCGGGAAGTAGACGGTCGCATGACGTCCGGCGGTAGGCCCGACGTGCATCGCCGCGTCCATCGCCGCTTTGATACAGGCGGTATCGTCGTGCCGGCCATCCCCATAGCAGGCGTAGGGCTCGTCCTTCACGTTGAAATATCCGCTGTCGGATGGATAAATATAATCTTCCGTAGCGTATGTTTTGGCGCCGCCGTTGCTCGGTGGAGCGGGCATCGTATCTTCCGGCTCGAAAACTGGCGCCTCTTCCGGAACGGATGCGTGAGCCGCGACAACCTCTACAGTGAGATCGTCACTCGTGGAGAGGGTTCCATCCGATGCCGTCACCTTCAACGCGTAGCTGCCTGGAGCAGAGAATGTCGCCCTGGAAGTAGCGCTCGTCGCATCGGAAAAGACAACCTGCCCCGGTCCTGAGATCACGCTCCAGTTGACGGCAAGTTGGCTCGAAGGAAAGCCATCATCGTCAACCTTCGCAAGCAAAGTGGCCGGTGCTGGCAGCGCAATCGTTTGGTCGGACCCGGCGCTAACAGTCGGGGCCCGGTTCGCCAGAGCGGAATTGACATTGATATATTTGGTTAGCAAATAGCTCTCCACAGCCTGGCGCTCCGCGGTTGAAAGAGCGCGAGTATAGACCAGGACCTCAGCAATATCACCGGCGAAGTAGCCCGTGTACCCTCTACCCAGATTGGCTGAAGCCGACACGCGGTTTATTTTTGCGAGCTTGCCGCCCTGCGTGAGAGCCGATTTTCCGTTGATAAAGAGCGATTCGGTTGAACCGTTTTTGATCACTGTGGAAAGCGAGTACCCGCTCTTTACTGGCGAAGCCCTTGTGTAAATTGGAAGGTTATTCACCTGTCCGGTTCCGAAGCGGAACTTCACGTATCGCTGTTGCGGATTTAAGTGGACGGTTCCCCAATCGGCGGTCTCCTTCCAAGTTATGGGAGAACTGTCGGCGCCGTTCCAGGAGCCGTCCTTATCAACGGCAGACGAACTCACCAGCACGATGGTCATCCCCGTCAGGCCATTAACCGGAAGATTGAAATTCATGAACTGGTTCGATCCGTTGAAACGAACAACCGGCTTCCCATTTACAGCGTTCGGAACGAATCTCGGACGATTCCCGAAGGTTGGCTGGGCCGCCTGATGGCCATTCCCCGATTGATCCCGCCAGCTTGAGACAGCTTGACTGGCCTGCTGTACACCGGCGTCCGCCCGTAGCCACAAATCGAGGCCTTGGAGTGGAACCGCCGAAGATGGATCAGACAGTAAATATGGTGAAAAAGGTAGAATAAACAAAAAAATGATTATCCTGATGGTGCGTCGAAACGAACGTGGATTTTTGTAAAAAGGCAATGGATCTCCTAGGCCCGCCGAGCAGCATGACCGGCGGGCAAAACGGCTCTGCGGCATCGCGCGAGAGCCATATTATGTAATCTATTTAACTACTGGTACCTCGTTAGGATACTAGGTAGTGACCGTGTCTTAGGGTCTGGACAACGTAACGGTACTTTTAGTTTCTTAAAATTCCTTCAAGTTCCCGTCGGTTTTTATCCAATAGGCTGAACTATTTCACGCCAATTTGTGGGCTTCGATGCTACCAGTAACGTGGTTTTGTGTTTTAAGGGATGTCAAATCCGCCCAAGTAAAGACCTTATACGGCATCTCCACCGCGGCCCGTTTCGCGCGGCCGTTACACCGAGACGGGCAAGTCGTGTCCAGCAAAGACCGGAAGCATAACCCCGGCAGTTCACTATTATTTGTTATATTTATTACGTTAATAGCTCTCTCTTGAGAGCCGCTCATTTGCCTGAAAAGCGCAACTTCCGCCTCATCCCAGACACTTTGCGCCGAAGCCTCCGGTTTACCGGGCGGTTTGAAAGCGGCAGTGGCGCGTCGGGCAGATTTTATGGGCTCGCCGCTTGTTCCAAGTTCTATATTGCTTAAAACTGCCGTGTAAATAAGCCAGCTTTATCCTGATTAACTTGTAGGATTTACCGGAACAAAAGGAAAATATTGCCTAGGGCGCCTATCGCCTTCCGAAGCACGGCTCATTCACCATCCGATACGTGAGGCCGCAAAATCAAATTGTTACGGCTTAACGCACTTCCGCTTGGCTCCAACGGAGCGAGTCGAAGCGGCCTAGGTCCGGCCATGTCCGTCAGAAGGATGTTCAGGCATTTGGCGACAATCCAATAGGGGCTTGCGCTTTCGGAGCTCATCGAGCGAACTCTGCGACGAAAGACTCTGTGGATCGCCGTTGCTTCTGTAGTATTTAGTTGCTTTACAGTACCCTTGGAACCTTTTGGTAGTAAAGTTGCGGTTGACAACCACGCGCAGGAAGTGGAGCATTGAAGGATCTACACGGCTTCAGTGGAACTGGTGTGGATGCTGCTGTTGACCACGTGAGTCGGGCGTGACGTGACCCGATGCGCGGGAGCTTTCCTTCTATTCAGATTTCCCAAAACTGTACCGGACCGGGAAAAGTTTGCCCCTTCATATTGCACATTTCCAAGCCGGTTTTCCCGTTCCCGATGGGACCACAACCGCAGTTCACGGCCTTTCACTGGGACTGGCCCGGCAGGGTCTTGCCGTAACGATTTACGGGTGCGGTCTGGAGCGCGATTTGGAGCGGATGCCCGCACACCCCAATGTTCAGGTGCATCTTTTTCGCAAGCTCTCCCGGCGGGGTTTCTCCGTCCCCGATGCGCTGCTCGACCGGTTGAAACGAAATGGGGATAACATCGATCTCCTGGTGATCAATACGATGTTCAATCCTCCGAATTTGGCGGTGGCGCAAGCAGCTCGCAAAGGAAGGATTCCCTATGTGGTGAGCCCGCACGACCCCTATCACCCGGGTCTGCTTGCGAAAAACGGCATTCGAAAGAGGATTTACACCGCATTCTTCGAACGCCGCTTGGTGAGGAGAGCGGCTGCCGTCCAGGTGCTTTCGCCGGAACACACACGCTATCTGGACCGATTCGGGGTGCGAACGGCACTGGTTATCCCGAACGGCTTCAGTGCCGAGGATTACAGCGCGCTAACCGAAGAAACGCGCGCAGTCCCGACACAGCTCCACGGCGACCCATGTTTCCTGTGCCTGGGCCGTCTGGACGCGCACCACAAAGGCCTCGACCTGCTTATCCGGGGATTCGCCCGTGCCCGGCGCGCCGGAGTTCTGCCCGAAACGGCCATGATCAACTTTGTAGGCCGCGACAACGGAGATCTTCCCGCGCTGCGACGAATCGCGGCTGCGGAGCAAGTTAGCGATCGCTTGAATTTTACGGGTAGAGTTTCCGATCGAACCCGGCGCGCCATGCTCCACGCTTGTGATGTGCTCCTACTTTGCTCCCGCTACGATGGTTTCGGACTGGTGGCTTTGGAAGCGATGCTGGCAGCGAAGCCGGTCGTAGTATCCAACCAGGCCGGAATTTCAACCTGGGTCGAAAAGGCTGAAGCTGGCATTCTCGCCGAACCGTCCGCGGCGGGTATCGAGGCAGCCTTGACTGAGTGTATGAAGCGCAAAAACGAATGGAGGACGTTAGGATGCAACGGACGATCCTTTGCGCGGTGCCGGCTGACGTGGGACCAAGTTGCACAACATGCCGCACGCTGCTACAGCGAATTGTTAAGCACGCTTCCTCATTCGGCGCGACGCCACGAGCCCATGCGTGTCATTGGACTTCCCAAAAGCGAAGATTTTGAATCGGAGCGAATGGCGCCAAAGTGGCTTTGAGCGTCGGCCGGCAAAGCGTAAGTTCTGCACTGTTATTGAGACAGAACAGGTGGTTCGTGTGGCTCGTGAAGAGCGCCTTTGCCATCGGCGAGCAAGGGATGATAGCGGGCTCGAATTTCCTGCTGAACGTCTTAGTGGCTCGCTGGCTGACGCCGGAAGAGTATGGCGGCTATGCTGTCGCCTTCGCCATTTACATCCTTTTCATAAGCTTCTACCAGGCCCTGGTCCTAGAGCCAATGAGCGTGCTCTCCGCGAGCCTCGACGAGCAGCGCTTCCGTGCCTATCTGGGATCCATGTTGCGCGTGCAGGGGCGGCTATCGGGCGTTCTCATCGCATTTCTGATGCTGGTTGTTCTTGGAGTGTTCACAATACATGGCCATAATTATCTGGCCTGGACATTGATTGCTCTGCTTCTGAGCCTTCCGGCCATTCTGCTTTTCTTCTTCTTGCGCGTTGCCTGCTATGTGAGACACCGTCCACAGGACGCCACCCAGGGAGCCTTCATCTACTCGTGCGTGATGCTTGCCGGCCTTGTCGTTATCCGCCATTGGTTCGAGATTTCAGGATCGATGGTTTTCATCGCAATGGGAGTCAGCGCAGTCGCGGTCAGTTGTCTGCTGCTAAAAAGGCTGCGGCCGATCTTCCAGTCTGATCTCTCCGATAAAGAACAGTGGATAGAGCACTGGCAATTTGGGCGTTGGGAGCTTTCCGCCGTTGGTTTCAACTGGATCTCTCAAAACATTTCTTATACTCTGACTGCCGGTTTTCTCGGAATGGCGCAAGTAGGAGCAATTAAGGCCATCATGACTCTCTTTCTCCCGCTGACGCAAAGCATGTCGGCGCTGAGACGATTATTGCTTCCTCATTTGGCCTCAACCTCCGACCGGAACGGAAACCGCGGAGCGGTGAACTCGGTTTGGACCATAGTGGTCATTTATCTTCTCGGAGCTTTGGTATATGGCATCGCAGTCAGCGTGGCTGCGAAGCCATTATTCCGGCTGCTGTACGGCGGCAAGTTTATGGAATACTCTTACCTGGTTTCCTGGGCGGCTGTTGCGCCGTTATTCGGTTTGCCGGGGCACGTGATCGACATGGGATTACGCGCGATCCGCTCGCCTAAATCAATATTTGTCGCGTCGTGCCTCTCGGCAGTAGCCTGCATCTGCATCACCGTGCCGCTGACCTGGGCGTTTACAATCCGAGGCGCAATCGCTTCCATCGTGATATCCAGCGCAATCCTTTTAGTGATAATAACCGTGATATTCCGGCGCAAGAGTCGAATGTCTGTAGAAGAAGAAGTGGAATCGGCGCCGCTATCCGCGTAGGTCGAGGCGTTTTACGACGTGTTTGTCGTTGCCGAAATAGTTGATTAGTCATGAACATGCCAGCAGTTAGCATCGGAATCCCCGTCTATAACGGGGAAGCCTTCCTCGCGTCAACGTTGGAAGCGCTATTAGCTCAAACCATGCTTGATTTTGAGATCGTCATCTCCGACAATTCGTCACGAGATGCGACTCCGCAAATAAGCCAGGAATTCGCAAAGCGGGATTCACGCATAAAATATTCTCGGACAGATCGGGTCTTGCCCCCCGCAGAGAATCACAACCGAGCGTTTGGACTGTCTAGCGGCAAATATTTCAAGTGGGCGGCGCATGACGATGTCCATGCGCCCGCATTCCTCGAACGGTGCGTGGAGGTTTTAGATCGCGATCCAACGGTCGTGCTGGCATATCCAAAGGTCACCATCATCGATTCACAAGGTCGACGCTTACATGACTACAATTACAAACTGGGGACCGATGCACCCACCGCCCCCTCCAGGTTCGGCGCGCTTGTCCGCGCGAATCACAGAATACATGGGGCCTTTGAGATTTACGGTTTGATGCGGTCGGAGGCTCTTCGCAGCGCCGGTCCTCAGGGCAACTACCCGCGAGCGGACAGCGTGCTGCTTGCGCGTTTATCTCTGCTTGGCAGGTTTTGCGAAATTCCGGAAGTTTTGTTCTTTTCGCGCGAACACGAAACGCGTTCGGTAAGACAGGTTCCGAGCCGTGTTAAGAGCGGCCGCACGCGGCTGCACAAGTATATTGGGACCGGTCCCGTTCCCCCGCTTGAATGGTGGGACCCTAGCAAGAAGGGCGTCATCGATTTTCCAGAATGGAGAATTGCCAGGGAATATCTCAGGGCGGTGCGGAATGCGCCGATCGGCGCTCGCAATCGGCTCATGTGCCTGGCAGAAATGGCTCATTGGCTGGTAATTCGTTGGCCGAAGCTTGGAAGAGATCTCATCATAGCTGCTGAACAATTGCTAGCCGGCCCCCCGAAAGCGATCCAAGCCTGACGGGCAATCGGCTCCACTTACTTCGATTTTTATCTACAGCACTCGTTCGGCGGAGTGCTACAACCTACACTCCTGATGCGCAAGAGTCGCAAAGCCACTTGCCGCAATTTTTCCATTTACCTCAAGGATATGCAGATTAGGACAAGATCGACGCTCCAGGTTATCGGACTGACCGCAGCACTCCTCGCGGTTCCGCAGCTCATGAGAGGCGAATCGGCGCCGGTTTCCGACGATTTCAATACTACGAGCCTAAACACGAATTTGTGGACATTTGTGAATCCAGCAGGCGATGGAACGGTGAGCCTTAACGGAGCGGAGGCGGTGCTCAGTGTGCCGGCAGGCCGTGCCCACGACTTATGGACAGCAGGAAATGACTCGGCTCGCATTCTTCAACAAATTGGAAATGTCGATTTTGCAGTCGAAGTGAAATTCGATTCTGCGCCCCAGACATCCATTCAAGACGAAGGCCTTATTGTCGCCGCGGATGCGAGCAATTATCTTCGCTTTGATGTATATTACAGCGGCGCGGCATACTACTTCAGCTCGAGTTTCGCCAACAACAAACCGACGGTATATGCCAATTCGAAAATCGCAGCCATGACGGGAGCGCCGATCTGGTTGCGCGTGCAGCGGCAGGGAAATGCCTGGACGAGCACTTGGTCGACTGATGGCGTAAATTTCATCGCAGGCGCAAATTTTACCTATGCAATTACAATCGCGCAGATTGGGCCATTTGTCGCTAACAATGGCACCTCGGCTCCGGCATTTGTGGGGAAGGTTGACTATTTCCACAACACCGCCAGCGGTGGCGGGGGTGGTGGTGGTGGAGTTTCGGATCTCACGATCGGCAAAAGCCATGCCGGAAACTTCACTACGGGTGCGACAGCAGCCTATACGCTGACCGTGAATAACATCGGCACAATAGCGTCGAATGGAACAGTGACCGTCACCGATATGCTACCGGCGGGCTTAATACCGGCCGGAGCAAGCGGCAATGGTTGGACTTGCACAATCTCCGGCCAGACGGCGACTTGCAGCACCACAAATTCGATCGCAATGGGGGCAAGCGCTCCGGCGATCACGCTTGCGGTGAACATATCGGGCAATGCTCCCGCCAACGTAATCAATACGGCTTCGGTAGCCGGCGGTGGAGAGACCAACACGGCTAACGATTCCGCCAGTGACCCGACGTCCATCACTAGCAGTGGAGGATCCACTCAATCGCCTATATCCGACGACTTCCATTCAAATCTCCTTAACCCGAGCCTTTGGAGTTTCGTCAATCCGGTCGGCAACGGAACGGTTAGGCTGGACGGCACTCACGCCTTATTAAGCGTGCCGGCGGGCAGTTCGCACGATGTCTGGACATCCGGAAATAACTCTACTCGCATCCTACAACCGGCCGCTAATGAGGATTTCGACGTAACAGCTAAATTCGATTCCGGGGTTGACCAGGGTTGTCAATCACAAGGCCTCATTATCCAGCAAGACACCGCCAATTTCATCCGAGTGGACGCCTATTCGACTGGAACGTATGTCAAGCTATTCGCGGCCACCTTCGTCAATGGAAAACCGACGATCCGACTGAACTCCGTTCTAGGCGATGAATTGCCCGTGCCGTTTTACCTGCGGGTTCGGCGCACGGGCGACACTTTCTCCTATTTAACTTCAACCGACGGCCAAACCTATACTGAAGTCGCACACTTTACGCAGCACCTCGTCGTAAATCAAATGGGGCCTTTTGCGGCTAACAATACGTGCGGCTATACCGCTCCGGCATTTACCGCCTCAGTCGACTATTTCTTTAATTCAGCCAATCCGATTGTTCCCGAAGACGGTGTGCCCGGCTCAAACCCGATAATCACTCTGTGGTACGGAGACAACCAGACGTTCGGCCAACTGGGAATTCCGCAGCCTTGGGTTAATATACTCGGCACGATTCTTTCTCCAAACGGAAGCATACGCTCGGCCCAGTACACATTGAACGGAGGCCCGCCCCAACCTCTTTCGATCGGCGCAAACTCCTGGCGCCTCGTTCAGCCAGGCGACTTTAACGCGGAAATCCCATACGCTAACCTAAATCCCGGCCCGAATACAGTCGTAATTACGGCGGTGGACACCTATGGCAACCAGGCTTCACAAAATGTGACGGTGAACTATGTGGCTGGAAAAATCTGGCCGGAGGGTTATTCGATTTACAATTGGTCGCTAGTACCCAACATCCAAAACGTTGTTCAGGTCATAGATGGCAGTTGGAAAATCCAGCCGGACGGCACAATTCGAACTGACCAGGTCGGGTACGACCGGTTACTTACGCTCGGCAGCATGTCAACCTGGCGGAATTATGTTGTAAGCGCGGAATTTACGCTTCATTACGTGAGCGATTTCAATATACCTTCTCCGCCGAATCACAACGATTCCGACTGCGGCATCGGAATCCTCGTCGGCTGGAAGGGGCACACTAACACACCCCCACTCCATTGGCCAGCGAACGGGCCTGCGGCTCAACCGAACTTTGGACATCCATTTCCCGGCATCGGATGGTACAGTTCCGCAGGTGGTAAAGGTTTGGTGTTACAGATGTACGAAAACACTCCCTCACACCCCGAAAAACAAGTTGTGTATCAGCCGAGCGCCAAGCCACTCCTGCAATTTGAAACGAAATATATTTTCAAAGTGCAAGTTCAGCAGCATGCAGGCAAAAACAGCAGCCATTACAGCTTCAAAGTGTGGCCCGCCTCAGCTGCGGAGCCGGCGAACTGGACGCTTCAATTCGATGGCGACCTCAGCCAGGGATCCGTCGTATTAGCAGCGCACCGATCCGATGTGAGCATCGGAGCGGTCAACGTCAGCCCCCTTTCAGCTCTGCCAAACTGAAGAAACGTTGGGAGACGCTTGTGCCGGTTTCGCAACCGTGTGCTCCCATTGCAAGGCTCGGGTCTATTTTGAGGAGGCGACTGGCCTTGACGAGTGGGTTCGCAGCGGAATGAATGCTACGTCGGGGGCACGACGAACGGCTTAATGGAATGACCCGGTGCTTCGCCTATATGGCATCGCAGCTTGTACCTGACGTGAAACTCCGCGAGGAGCGTGTTCGGTGAGAACGCAGCCGATCTGACACTTCGTCGGCTGAGTTGTGGTATTGGACTTGCCGCTGCAGCGATCCGCTGCAACTAATCTATTTCCGCCGGTGTAACGACGCCTGGATTGCCCTACTATGAAAAGCCGAAGGCCGCACTGCTCGATACTTCACCGGTCCCGCGTGGGAACAACCTCAATCCAGCTTGCGTCCAATTCAGCCGCAATCGAGCGCTGTAGTAGGGTCACGGAAACCACGAGGCGATACCCGGTTTTGAATTCTTTCAGAATGCCTTCGACTCCGGCCAGCGGCCCTCTCACCAACCGAATTCTCTGCCCAACCTCCAGGAACGGGTACGGTTTCGAATCGATCTCCGAGGCAACGAATTGCTTCACGTTCTCTATCTCCGTATCTGGAATAGCTATGGGGCGACGTCCGCTACCCACCACATTCATTACGCCGGGAGTGTTCAGGATATGGCGATGTTCTTCTACGTTGCTCCAGCAAAACAGATATCCCGGAAACAACGGTATCTCTATTTCCTTAATACGGTCCGACCAAGTTCGCCTTTCTCGGTACAGCGGCAAAAAAGAATCAAACTTCTTCGCGGCCAATACAGCTTGCGCTACTTTCTCGTGATTCGTCCGCGTTCTTACCGCGAACCAATTGCGGCTTAAGCCGTCTCCTCCAGCTAACATTAAGCTTCCTCGTTTCATCTCCAATCGCCTCCGGCTGCAGACGAATTGAATTAAACGACCAAGGTTATAACGTCGATGATGTACGAACCCATGAACCGAAGTCAAGGTTTTTTGGCCGCGTTAGCAGCCACGAAGTACTGGAGAGCTAGTATAACTACTGTCATCCTTGTAAGTCTTCCCACTGACAATTTGCCATTCTTCGTCTGTTTATTTTTCTTTTTCTCCGAACTCTCACCTTTTCGAATTAAGATTGAATGTTACCAAAACGATAGAATGATAATCGGCGTAACATTAAATGGTGTTGTGCTGTGCGGGGTGACTCGCTTTGAAGGGATTCATGGCTGAACAGGAAGGAAAACAGTTAGCAATCCAGTTTTGGGCTCCGGACGACGTTCCAGCGGAGTTCCAGAGCCTAGTACCAAAGATAGAGAACGATGGGTGGGTGGCTTACGTTCCTGCAGGATTAATGGAGGAAGGTCTTGTCAATCGTTTTCTAGCCAGCGGCGAGGTGTTCATGGTGTCACTTCTCGATGGAGGAGCTTTATTCGCCGGTCCAGCGGAGACACGCGGCAAGGGACGCTCGCGAGACAGACGCTAAGGCAGCGTGAGACGATCCGCCTGGATTGAAGCGCCCGTACACCGCCGACCGAGAAATCACCAACCCAATCGAGGAATATGCGAGGATCATTCCCCTTCCGATGAGTTTCTGGCGCTCTCCACCTGCACTTACTCCAGATTTGCTTCAGACGTTACGATCGGGAGGCAGGCCGACTTCCACGCGTTGCATTCGCACGTTGCATTTACCATAGTTCCGAGCACCCGCAACGTCGCAGTCTGCTCGCAATTGAGCTGCGATGACCGCTTTGACGCAGTCGAAAGCCCATCACTGTCACGACAATTGTCAGTCCGGCGGTCAGTTCCCAGGCGGAATTAAGACGGATCGCGGCATAATTCTCGCAATCCATTTACGGGCTTAGCGGATATCCAATAGGTACTCCGACGCAGCCGGATAAGCGTGCGCGGCCGGGTCCGCCAGTCAGTCGCCAGATCTTGAAGGTCTGGGCTCAAGCTCATTAATGGGGGCAAACCCGGCCCCTGACTGATAAAACAGACTTGCGAGGAAAGTTTTGATCAGATCAGAGGCGGTATTGGGTTTGCCTGACTATGAGATTACAGGCATCGAAGAGC
>JAICLJ010000254.1 GCA_025927575.1 Bryobacteraceae bacterium
CAATAAATCCGGACTTTCGGCAAGAGTCGCGCGGACTCCGTTCAGATCTCCGGATTTTACCTGTTCATGTAACGTCTTCACATCGGACATCGTTAGGGCTCCCGGTTTTAAACAGCCGGCATAAAGAGCTGTTCGGATTTGGCCAGTTCCCAATCGAGGTGGTTGATGTAGAACAACAGCACTTCCCGTGGATATTTACCCGGAAATTCCTTGTAGACCCGTTCCTGCCAGCCTGGTGTCAAATATTCTTCCGCTTTCAGGTCCTTATCGAAGAATCCATCCTGATGCGGAATCTTGAGGAAATCTAACACATCGACAATCATGTCGAGATGCGAGATTAAAAATACCTGAGATAGATCCGTGGCGAAATCTTCTTCGCCGGCCTCGATGCGTGCCCAAAGCTTCGGCCCTGCCTT
Source organism: Bryobacteraceae bacterium (assembly GCA_025927575.1). Lineage (GTDB taxonomy): Bacteria > Acidobacteriota > Terriglobia > Bryobacterales > Bryobacteraceae > KBS-96. The sequence goes on from JAICLJ010000254.1 coordinate 417, forward strand.
GCGCAGAGTCTCCGAATTGAGTTTTGTGAGATGCGCGCGGATTTTGAAACGATCGTAGATCTGATACGTTCTCAGCTTTCCCATCGACACATGGCGCAAAAGCTGTTGGAACACTTCCGGCCCCAGCGCGGTGAAAACTCCACACATTTCCATCGAGCCTCAGGGTAACATACCGGCGGCGCTGAAAGAGCTCCAAGCCCTTTCATTTACAGGGTTTTTCGCGCCCTGCGGTACAATGACGCGTTTGGGTAAGCCCTCCTAAGTTTCATGTCCAATCTGATTGTTCTCGGGGCGCAATGGGGCGACGAAGGCAAAGGCAAAATCGTCGATCTGTTCTCCGAAAAGTTCCACGCCGTCGCCCGTTATCAAGGCGGTCATAATGCCGGCCACACTGTCTACATTGGCGAGCAAAAGTTTGTTCTGAAGTTGATTCCGAGCGGCGTTCTACGGCCAGGCATCCTCGCCATAATCGGCAATGGAGTCGTGATCGATCCACAGGCGCTGATGGATGAGATCGCCGCGCTCGAAGCTATCGGCATCGACGTAAAGTCGCAGTTGCGGATCAGTAATCGCGCTCACGTCATTTTTCCGTTTCATCGCACAATCGAGAAGATATCGGAAGCGCGCGAGAACCGCGTTGCTATTGGCACCACCTCTCGCGGCATAGGTCCTTGTTATGAAGACAAGATTGCGCGCCGGGGCATTCGCATTGCCGATCTGATTGATGTTGAGTTCGACGCCCTCTACGATTCGCTTGCGGAAGATAAGGCGCTGATCGCGGAGGCTTTCAATATCCGCGATCATGGCGATTTCTGCCAGATCCGAGCTCAATACCGGGCTTTGGCGGAGCAGATCAAGCCGCTGGTTTGCGACACGGCACACTTGCTCAACGAGATGATCCGGGAAGGGAAGAGCGTGCTGTTCGAAGGCGCCCAAGGCACCATGCTCGATATCGATCACGGCACTTACCCGTTCGTCACCAGCTCGAGCGCGGCTGCCGGCGGCGCCTGCACGGGCGCCGGCGTTGCGCCGACGAGAATCGACGGAATCGTCGGTGTGTCGAAGGCCTATATCACGCGCGTCGGCGCTGGACCCTTTCCATCGGAAGATCGGGGCGAGCTCGGGGAGCGGATTCGCCGGGCGGGAAATGAGTTCGGTTCCGTGACGGGACGCCCCCGGCGATGTGGTTGGTTCGACGTGCCCCTGCTGCGCTATACCGCTGAAGTGAACGGCTTCGACAGCCTTATTATGACCAAGCTGGATGTTCTCGACGATCTCGACACCATACCTGTTTGTGTGGCTTACGAAGTCGATGGAAAGGTAATCACAACCATGCCGGCCAGCACACGTCGTATGGAAGCAATCAAACCGCTCTTCGAGCATCTTCCAGGATGGAAGGCGTCTTCGCGCGCGACGACGTCGCTATCTGCATTGCCGGATAAGGCGAAAGCGTATCTGCAATTCATCCAAGAGAAAACGGGTGTCGAAATCGGGTCCGTATCGACGGGCCCGGAGCGAAACGAGACAATGGTGGTTCCGGGCTCTAAGCTGGAGAAATTGCTTGCATGACAAGCCCTGTGCCCGGCAGTCCGCCTCGGCAACGAGCTGTGGAGTGTGTGCTGCGAATGTCCGTCTTCGGGCGAGGTCAGTTAAAAAAACGGCGTTCATTTTGTGAATTACGTCCTCCGAACGCCGCAACTCAAGCGAGGGGATGGGTCAACCCCTACAATGAACGCCGTTGGTTCCTCTGCCTAGCACTCCAGGAAGCGAAAGGGGGACGCTGCTGGCTTGTTGAACTTGGCGCTTCTGGAACCAGAATTTAAAAGAGCCGGAAGGTCCCGGCTTCGCCGGAACCACCGTTATGCGGTGCAGCTCGCGGGCCGTTTTTGAGATTGTCTGCGACGAAACTCGTAAGTGCTTGAATCTCATCGATCTCTATGATTGGGGGCTTCACTGAGACGCTGCTGCAATGGAACAGAACGGATAATCCACGGTGTTAACGTTCATGTCACGATAAACCGAATGCCGAGTCTTATATTCTCGATAGAAGTCTTCTTATGCCGTTGAGCATCACTTCGCGCCCCGACCGCAATTTCTACATACTCACGTTGACGGGCCAACTCACTCTTGGTCCGAACCTGAAAAGCCTTCAGCAGTTGGCCCGAACTGCTCTTGAAGGTGGTACTCCGGATGCGTTGATCGTCGAAGTAGGAGGCGTTAAGTACACTGACAGCGCCGGGCTTGGCGAGCTGACGATTCTCTATTCGTTATGCATGCGGAAACAATGCATGCTGATACTCGCGGGCGTACCGAACCAACTGCGCCAAATGCTTGAGCTAACGCGTCTCGATGCGCTGCTGCCTTCCGCATCCGATACGGAAGCCGCCAAGCGGATGGTAAAGTCGCACGCGCAGAAGCAGAAGAATCTCGAAGAAACCCGAGATTCCGACGAGTCCTAGATCGGCTGCAACTTTATCGATACGGTTTAGGAGCGTCCGGAAACACCCGTGTGGATGCGGTTAATATCGTCGCGCAGACCCATGTTGCGTACCAGCCGCAGCAAATAATTGGGGTGCAAGCCAAGAAGTTTCGCGGCCTGCTTGTAATCTCCGTTTCCCTGTGCGTACGCGTCGAGTATGGCTTCGCGCTTAGCATTGCCTACCGACATGTGATACCGCGCATTTGCATCCCGGGGAAACGATTCAAGCAGGGCTTCGGGCAGATCTTCCGGGAGCACCAGGTCCGAGACGCCGAGCACCACGGCGCGCTCCATCGCATTTTCGAGTTCCCGGACGTTCCCCGGCCAGCCATATTGCAAAAGCAGTTCTTCGGCCTCGGTGGAAACTCCGGTGACATGACGCTTGCAGCGCACCGCCGAGCGCTTCAGGAAATACTGAGCTAGCAGCGGGATATCTTCTCTTCTTTCCCGGAGAGGCGGTGAATGCAAAGTCACGACGTTTAACCGGTGATAGAGATCCTCACGGAATTTGCCGCTATGTACATCTTCCGTGAGATCGCGATTCGTCGCGGCAATCACCCTCACATCCAGTGGATGCGACGTTGTGCCGCCGACACGCTCGAATTCACGCTGCTGGAGTACTCGTAATAGTTTTGCTTGCAGCGGCGGAGCGAGCTCACCCACTTCGTCCAGGAAGATGGTTCCGCCTTGGGCGAGTTCGAAGCGTCCTCGTTTTAGCGCGATGGCGCCGGTGAATGCACCTTTTTCGTGACCGAAGAGTTCGCTTTCGAATAGCGTCTCCGTCAAAGCTGCGCAGTTCACTGCGATAAACGGGCGCTCGCGTCGCGGGCTTTTCTGGTGAAGGGCACGAGCTACCAGTTCTTTACCCGTCCCGCTCTCACCTGTCACCATCACGGTGGTGTCCCGCGGCGCCACCCGGTCCACCAATTCCAATAGTCTGCGAATTACCGCGCTGTTGCCAACGATGCCCGTGGGAGAACCGAACTGTTCCTCAAGCAGGGCCTTCTCGACGCGAAGAGTTTCCACTTCCCGGTTCGCTTCAAACCCGACTGAGGCAAGAGACGCGACCGCCGTCAGCACGTCGAGGTGCGAAGCCAGCCGCAGTTTCTCGATTGCTTTTACACGCAGAATAATGGCGCCGTTCAATGCGCCGCCAACATAGAGGGGAACACCTACGGTACCGGTGTCGGCATCTTCAAAGGCGCCTTCTTCACAGATCCGGACCAAGCCCTTCTCAAAGCCGGGTTCGGAATTCGGGTATTGCTCGTGAAAGCGCTCCCGAAGTTCGTCGCAGCCAGTGCCGACGAGCAGCAGTCCTTCAGTTGTGGGTATGAGGTCCTGAATGAGCCGAAGAATCTGGTTCTGAAGAAGTCCGTTTTGAGCCTCGCCGACGCTTGCCGCCAGGGCCCGAAAAAGAAATACGAGCGAGCACGAAGCCAGCAGCACGGGTTTTGCATCGGGCTGACGTTGTGTATGTTCCTCGGTGGCCGCGCTCTCGCCGGAGCGAAACATGAGGATTGTTTTGCCGATGCCGATCTGATCGCGGTCCTGTAGCCACCGTTCAGCGCTGCGCATTCCGTTCACGTATGTGCCGCCCGATGTGCGAAGGTCGGAGACAAGAAAGCGGTTGGCCTGGCGGCGGATCTGACAATGCCGCCACGCGACCTCGGGTTCCGAGAGTGTAATGGCGGAATTCGGCGCCCTACCTATGAAAAATTCTTCTTTGTCGAGAGCGTAGCGCGTCCCAGCCTGTAGTCCGTTGACGGCGATGAGTTCCGCATTCATCTGGCAGAACATTCAGGATACAGGAGCGGCCGCAGCGATGGCTAGCCTGCACGCCCCAGTGGTAGCCCGGTTGTTCGCTGGCCAGCGGTGTAGAGCCTATCGCGCATTTCGGCCGGCCAGGTTCGGTTAAGAGGCCGGAATTAAACCACGATAGGCTGGGAGCGCTTCAGAAAGCCGCAAACTCACTCGTCAAAATCCAATTACCTTCACGTTCGTGAACGCGATTGGCCGATTGGAAACGTCAAGCGCTATGGCGCCCTTAGTGTACGTTGAATCGCTTGCCTGCATCACCAGAGCGTTGTCGTAGTAGACCTGAATCTGAGATCCGATGAAGCTGAGCCTGAGGTTGTGACGGTTCGTGGCGTCAAAGGGAAGCTGCTGGGATTGTGCTAGCAATGAAAATCCGGCATCGATGAACCACTGATTGATGCGGTATAGCTTGAGGATGCCCTCGTGGGGATAGATCCACACTCCATAGCTTGCCCCAGTTGCTGTGTTCACTCGGCCCCGGAGACCGCCCGGATAGTCGTTTAGCGAGGACAGTTGAAAATCGGCCGATATCGTGTAATCGGTCCACGAATCAACTCCGGCCCAAGACTCCGTGGCGCCCTGCCCATTGTAGCTGTAGGCGCCGTTTGCCACAGACCAGCCTGCGCCGTTGCCAAGAGGCGAAATGATCCAGTTACCAGCCGTCCCGGAACTGAAATCGTCCGCGAACAACAGCGTGCCGACTTGTAGGGATACGGACGCCGCCGGCGGGCCATTGCTTACATCCGGAGAATTGAACGACACGGAGCCGCTGTAATGGCCGGTCGCGAGGCCGGTGACATTGGGTGAAACCGTAATGCTGGCCGGCGCCGTTCCCGACGAGGCGCTGAGGTTGATCCACGGCGAGTCCGCGGAGGCGATCCAGTTTAACGTTCCGGTTCCGGCATTGGTCACCGTCAAGGTCTGGCCAGGCGGATTCACGGAGCTTTCGGCAAAGAACGTTAG
>JAICLJ010000304.1 GCA_025927575.1 Bryobacteraceae bacterium
AATCTTCTAAGCGGCCGCTATTCTGAAGCGGAGATTCAAAAGGTTCTGATCCCGGTTGAGCGCTGGCGCCCCTTTGCGCCGATCGGCGACCGAAAATCCTGGCAGGTAATACCTTTCGATACGCGGACAGAGATCGTCACTCGCGCGGAACAGGCATTGACCATAAAGTGGCCGCTCCTGCCGGCGACGCTTTTTCTCGAGTATGCGCGCACAGGCAACCGCACACATTATGAACACGCTCGTGACGAGCGGAGAAGCAAGTTGCTGAGTTTGGTGCTCGCGGAGTGCGTGGAAAACAAGGGGCGGTTCCTCGATGAAATCGTCAACGGTATTTGGCTAACGTGCGAAGAGACGTTTTGGGGCGTGCCGGCGCACCTCGGAATGCAGAAAGCAGGCGTGGGTCTTCCCGATGTGACGGAACCAATCATGGATCTGTTCGCGGCTGAGACATCAAGCCTGCTCGCGTGGTCCGATTACCTGCTGGGAACGAAGCTCGATGAAGTCTCGAAGCTCGCCCGGCCTCGAATAGAGGAGGAGGTGCAGCGGCGCATCCTCCAGCCGGGTCTTGCGCGCAACGATTTCTGGTGGATGGGCCTCGGTCAGGGGCAGAATCATCGAGACAAGCTGAACAACTGGACGCCATGGATCTCTTCGAACTGGCTGACTTCCACGCTGCTACTGGAGACGGATAGCGAAAAGCGACGCCAGTCCGTTGTAAAGATCATGCGAATTCTCGATCTATTTATCGATGGCTATCCAGACGACGGTGGTTGCGATGAAGGTCCGAGCTACTGGGGCCGCGCCGGCGGCTCCCTTTTCGATTGCCTGGAACTGCTCCATTCGGCTACAAACGGAGCCGTGAATCTGTATAGCGAACGGCTGATCGCCGAAATGGGACGCTACATCTATCGCGCGCACATCGACAACGACTATTACATGAACTTCGGAGATGCTCCGGCTAAGGTACATACTCCCGGGAACCTGGTTTACCGCTATGGCCGGCGAATTCACGATCCAGAAATGACGGCGTTCGGCGCCTACATGGCGATGCAGGAACACAACGGAATTGGTGAATACGGGAGCCTGGGCCGCGTATTGCCGGCGCTATTCGATCTCAATGAACTTCGGGCTGCTCCTAAGACGCAAGCACTGGTACGCGATGTATGGCTGCCCGATTCACAGATTATGGCGGCTCGCGCACAACAGGGCTCGGCCGAGGGCTTCTATCTGGGCGCCAAAGGCGGCGTGAACGGACGCAGCCACGGCCACAATGACGCCGGCAATTTTCTCATTTTTGCCGATGGCGATCCGGTGATCATCGATGCCGGCGTGGAAAGCTACACAGCGAAGACGTTCGGCCCGCACCGTTACGATATCTGGACAATGCAATCGGCTTATCACAATCTGCCCACCATAGGCGGCGTGATGCAGAAGAGCGGACTTAATTTCCAGGCGACCGGTGTCGCGTACAAGAGCGGCGACGACATTCCGGAGATCCACATGAACATAGCATCGGCCTATCCGCCCGAGGCCGGGCTGCGTCGCTGGATTCGAACGTTACAGCTTGACCGAAAGGCAAACCACGTCCGCCTGCTGGAGTCATTCGAGTTGCAGCGCGCCGTTCCCGAAATCGTGCTGAGCCTGATGACTTCACGGCAGGCTCGCACAAATGGTGAAGGCCAATTGCGAATGCCGGCATCCGGCCAAGGCATTCCGGACGTGTTGCTGCGCTACGATGCACAGCGCTTCACGCCCAAGATTGAAACGATCGAGATTAAAGACGCTCATCTTCGATCGGCGTGGGGCGACAAGATCTATCGCATACTCCTCACCGCCCGGCAACCAAACTTGCAAGAGAACTGGCAATTCGAGTTCGCGCGAAGCTAATACTCGCCTGTGTAAAACTGTGAGCGCGTGAGCAGTAAATCGATCGACCGCGAAAATCTGGCTTCTATTGTCTCCGATTTTCGCCGCCACGGGAACCAAACGGCAGTTGTGATCCGGCAGGGTTTACGGCGGCACACAGTCACGTATAGCGAGTTAGCAACGCTAGCCGGACGATTTTCGGGCGAGCTTGCGCGTCGCGGAATCGTGAAAGGCGACCGCGTTCTGATCTGGGGGCCGAACGGACCGGAGTGGATTGCCGCATTCTTTGGATGCGTTCTTCGCGGGGTTGTGCCTGTGCCTCTGGATGATGCGGGTTCGCTCGATTTCGCGCAACGGGTAGAGCGGGATGTCGCGCCGAAACTAATTGTGGGCAGTGCGGCGCATTTGACCGCGCTGGACGGGGCAGTTCCGCAATTTCGCCTTGAAGACTTCACGGCTGCACTGCCTCCGCAGCCCGATTTCTCCGAGCCGGAAGGCCTGAGAGAAAGCGATCCGCTGCAGATCGTCTTCACATCGGGAACTACGGGTGATCCTAAAGGCGTTGTACATACACACCGCAACGTGCTAGCCAGTCTGCGGCCGATTGAGCGCGAAGCGCAGAAGTATTTGAAATACGAACGATTCTTTCATCCCATCCGCATCCTGCATACACTTCCATTGAGCCACGTATTCGGACAGTTCATGGGACTCTGGATTCCGCCGGTCATCGCAGCGGAAGTCCACTTTGAGGACCGCCTGATCGGCTCGGAGCTAGTCGAACGAATCCGAGGTGAACGCATCTCCGTGCTGGCGGCCGTGCCACGCGTTCTCGATTTACTGCGTGACTATCTCCGGCAACGGTTCCAGGATCTCGAAGAGCGCCGCAAGACAGCGCAAGGCGTTAGGGCCTGGAAAAAGTGGTGGATTTTTCGCGACGTTCACCGGCTGCTCGGATTCAAGTTTTGGGCGCCCGTGTCGGGCGGAGCAGCGCTTCCTTCCGACTTGGAAGATTTTTGGAACTCTCTCGGCTTTGTTGTGATTCAGGGCTACGGAATGACTGAGACGACTGCTTTGGTGAGCCTGAATCATCCGTTCCACACTTCTAGGGGCAGCCTCGGCCGCGTGTTGCCGGGACGCGAAATCAAGTTAACGGACGAAGGCGAAGTTCTGGTCAGGGGCGAGACAGTCTCAAACACTGTATGGCAGGACGGCAACCTTCAACAGCGCGAATCGGACTGGCTCCCGACAGGCGATCTCGCGGAACTCGACGAATCCGGCAATCTTCGGTATCGAGGACGAAAGAAGGACGTCATCGTCACGGCAGCCGGACTGAACATCCATCCGGAGGATCTGGAAGCCATTCTGATGGAACAACCGGAGGTGAAAGCCTGCGCGGTTGTGGAAGCGCAAGGGCAGTACGGGCCGGAGCCACTCGCCGCGGTTGTTGTCAGAAACGGAGACGCAGCGGAAGCAGTGAGTCGCGCCAACCAGAAACTC
>JAICLJ010000108.1 GCA_025927575.1 Bryobacteraceae bacterium
CGGGCACCGAACAGGCCGGGCGTCAGACTGATAGCAAACGCGAGAAATGCCGCGGCGGTCAGAGCGCGCCCCACTCCCAGGGGCTCGTCTTTCGTCATGCCTTCCAGTTTTATGAAGCCGAGGAGGTACAAGCCCGCCATGGCGAAAAGGACAATCCATATCGCCAGGAATCGTTCCCGGCTAAGCCAGTGCGCTTGAAATACCTGGTCGATGTTGCTCAAGTATTTAAACATCACGGCGAGAACGATAAATCCGAGAACCACTTTGACGCGGGCCATCCAGCCGCCACTGCGAGGCAGCTTTTTTAGGTAACCCGGAAACAGCGCGAGAAAGAAGAACGGCAAGGCGAGTCCGGTCGCGAACGCCGCCATTCCGAGCACCGGTTGCCAGCCTTTCGTCTGCACGGAAGCGACTAGCAGCGGACCGACAATCGGGCCGATGCACGCGAACGATGTCAGCGAAAAGGTGAGCCCCATTAGCAGCGTCCCCGCATAGCCGCCACCTTGTGAAGCCCGGTCTAATCTCGTCAGCATGCCTGAAGGCAGACGCAGTTCAAATGCCCCGAGCAGGCTCAGCCCGAATACGAGAAACACCAGCGAAATAAACCCGTTGACCCAGGGGCTTGAGCCTAACTGCACGACACCGAACGGCCCGGTGATAGCGGTAACCAGGAACCCAAGCCCGGTGAATAGCACGATGATGCCTAGGCAGAAAACCACCGCCTGGCTCAACGGCGCCGCACGGCTAGCACGCTCAGTGCCCGTATCCTGATTCAGGAAAAACGAAACCGTGATCGGAATCATCGGGAAAACGCAGGGCGTAAACAGAGATGCCAGGCCGAACACAAACGCGGTCAGCAGAAATGGCAGTAGATCCTGTTGCGCACTGAGCGTGCCGCCGCCCGCGGAACTTCTCTGTGCAGCGGCCAAAGGCGCGGGTGAAGATCCCCTTGAACCGCCGCCACCGTCCGAGGCTGCTGCCGCGATGAGCGCATACCCGCCAGGGACCGAAAAGTCCGCCGCCTTGGCGGAAGCGGCGAGCGTCACGGCGGCGCTGGCGCTCTTTGTCACAGGCCGCAAGCACTTCACATCGCTACAGGCCTGATAATAGGCGCTCGCTTCGAAGGTTATCGGTCCGGAGCTGCCGGGCTTTGTGTCCGCCTGAATGTAGAAAATTGCGGAATCCGCGTACGTCTCCGTGTCAATGTTGAAATTAGGGTCGAGTCTGCGCACGGGTTGCTGACGCCAGACCTTGGCGCCGGTAACCGCCGCATTCGGCGTGAGTTCTATTTTTGTGGGAATCGGGCCGCCCGGCGGAGTAGTCGGCGAATAGAGATGCCATCCTGGCTGAATGGTTGCGGTCAACTCAAGCCATGCCGCGGCGCCGGGCTTGACACGTTCAAAGCCTTTGACTGGTTGCAGCGTCCATTGGACAGGGTCTTCTCGCGCGGCTTGCAGGCAGCCCGCAGCCAGCAGCCCTAGCGTCCAAACTACTAACGCGCGAGTTGTGCGCATACCCACTACTTTCAGACTACCTGTTTAGATGCCCAATGGGTCAGTTCTGTGGCAATCTGGTTGTCGATCTCGCCGCTGGCAAACTCGGCTGCAATCCTGATCGCATTCTTGATGGCTTTTGCGTTGGAGCGTCCGTGGCAAATAATGCAAATGCCCTTCAGACCCAGCAGCGGCGCTCCTCCGTATTCATCGACGTCGACGTGCTTTCTAAACTCCGCGAAAGCGCCTTTTGCGAGTAGTGCCCCAAGCTTACGCGTCGTCGTCTTGGTCATGGAATCGCGAAGCAATTCGCGGATTACGTCTACGAGGCCTTCGCTTACTTTCAGCGCGACATTGCCAACGAATCCATCACAGATGATGACGTCCGCCGTTCCAGCATAAAGGTCGCGGCCCTCAACGTTTCCAATGAAATTCAGATCCAGGGTTTTGAGCAGAGGCGTGGCGTCTCGCGTCAGCTGATTGCCCTTATGTTCTTCTTCGCCAATCGAGAGAATGCCTACCCGCGGGTCTTCTGTATGAAAGATCACCTTCGAATAGATGTTTCCCATAACGGCGAATTGGGCGAGCATCTTCGGACTGCAATCGGTGTTCGCCCCCACGTCTATCATCACGGCCGCGCTGCCGTTGAGTGTGGGGAAGGCAGACGCGAGCGCCGGCCGGTCGACGCCCGGAAGCATGCCCTGCACCATTTTGGTGATAGCCATGACGGCACCGGTATTTCCGGCGGACACCACGCCGTCGGCGGTTCCCTCTCGCACCAGCCGGGAAGCCACGCGGATCGAGCTGTCCTTCTTGGATCGCAGCGCTCTGCCGGCTGAATCCTCCATTGTGATGACTTCGCTCGCGTGGTGTATTTCGATGGCATACTGCCGCCAGTTGCCATAGCGGTCTAATTCTTTCTTAACGGCATCTTCTCGTCCGACCAGAACAACCTTCACTCCGAGAGATTTCGCCGCGAGAATCGATCCCTCCACTTCAGGCTTCGGGCAGTGATCCCCTCCCATCGCGTCGACGGCAATTGTGAGCATCTATGTGAGCATCTAAAAGATCTTCGCCAGATTATCAGTTTGGAAGCGGTAAGTGGCGGGGGCTGAAAGCAGAGTCGCCGATTACTCTTCCACTTCGATCACTTCTCGGCCTTTGTACTTACCGCAAAACGGGCAGGCACGGTGGGCCCTGATCTTTTCATGGCAGTTCGGACACTCGGCGGCTTGCGGAAGCTTCAGGGCATCGTGGGCCCGTCGCGTTGAAGTGCGCCGCTTCGAATGTCGGCGTTTCGGATTTGGCATGGCTCTACCTGCTTTCTATTCTCAACTGATCTGCAACTCGAAACTCACGCTCAGCGAAGTTTTCGCGCTTTAGTGGCGCGGCTCCAATTCCGCCCGGAGCGCTTTTAGTTTGCTCCAGCGATCATCAGCCGCTTCGACGTGGCAATCGCATTCCCGAAGGTTGCGATTCTGGCCGCATGAAGGACAGATTCCCTTGCAACTTTCGCTGCAAACCATTTGCATGGGCAGCGCAAGCAGCACAATTTCGCGAAGGATTTCGGAAAGATTCAATCTGTCGCCTTCGTAATAAGCCACTTCGCTTTCCGTGTGCCGAATCTCCTCTTCACCGGCCGCCTCATATTCGTCCGACGGATAGTAGAGAAGGTCGAACTCCTTCCGAACCGGAAAGGAGGCGGTTTCCAAGCAGCGGTCACAGGGCGCTTCGATTGTCACTGACAGAGAACCCCGAATGCGGATCTCGCTCAAAGCGTGATTCACCAGCTCCGCCGCGCCTTCCGCGTGGAGCACGGATGCCTGCTTCAGCGCCGCATCGTATTCAATCTCGCCCGCCGGGATGTCAATTTTAAACTGAACCGGCCGTAATTCTAATTCCTGGAGGCTAATCAGCACACATACCCCCGCTTACCGGCCTTAACTGGTCCTCAGGGGATCCCCGGCGCTACGGGCAAAACTTGAGTATAGCAAGCAATCGTTAGAAGTAGCCCAAAGGGCTGTAAACATTCAATATTTAGCGCTTTTCCGAAGCTCCCAGGAATATAGTGGATAAGGAAAATCAACATGAGATTAATGCCCGCTAGAGCGAAGCTGACGAATAAACCGCAAACAATTGGCTATGTATTGGCCTTCATCTTCGCAGGCCTGCTCTGCTTTTTAGCCGGCGGACAGTCGCTCCGAGCGGCGCTCGGCGTAAACGATGGCGGCCGCCATTGGGTCGCCACGTGGATGGCCGCTCCGGCGGAGGGCGGCGCGAAGGCACCTTCGATCGAGAATCAAACGTTGCGCGAAATCGTGCATACAAGCATTGGCGGCGACAGCGTCCGGGTGCGCATCTCGAACACGTTCGGCAAGGAACCGCTGGTGATCGGCTCGGCGCACATTGCCCTTCGCGGCAGCGAATCCGCGATTGCCGGCGGGACCGATCGCCCACTGAGATTTAGCGGCCGCTCGTCCATATCCATTCCTGCCGGAGCCCTTGTCCTGAGTGATCCGGTGAAGCTGGCCGTGCCGGCTACCTCCGATCTCGCCGTCAGCATCTTTTTTCCGAAGCCGACTCGCGAAGACACCGTTCATCCTCTGGCGCTGCAGACATCTTACGTATCCGGGCCGGGCGACTTCACTGCCGCCGCGTCAATCCCGTCCGCCGCGAAAATCGTAACATGGCCGTTTCTGACCGGCGTAGACGTGATGGCTCCCGAAAAGACGAGCGCGATCGTTGCCTTTGGAGACTCCATTACCGACGGCTATGACTCGACACCTGACACAAATCGCCGATGGCCCAACTTCCTGGCCGCCACGCTGCTGCAGCGGGACAGCGGCGCGGCGCCTGCGGTTTTGAATGCCGGAATCAGCGGGAACCGCGTTCTTCAAGATAACGGGAGCGCGGGACAAAGCGCCCTGGAGCGGTTCGATCGCGATGTCATTGCGCAACCCGGCGTCAAGTATGTGATTGTGCTTGAAGGAATCAACGATATTGGTGGATCGAATCACGAACCTGTCACTGCTGCGGACATCATTGCCGGGCTCCAGCAATTAGCGGATCGCGCGCACGAACAGGGATTACGGATCTTCGCGGGCACACTGACTCCCTTTGAAGGGACCGAATACCCCGGATATTACAGCCCCGAGAAGGACAAAATGCGCGAAGCGGTGAACGATTGGATACGCACCAGTCACGCGTTCGACGCGGTCTTCGAATTCGACAAGGCCGTGCTCGATCCAAAGCAGCCCGGACGAATCCTCCAGGCCATGAGCGGCCCGGACAATCTGCATCCCAATGACGCGGGTTATAAAGCCATGGCAGGCGTGATCGATTTGTCGCCGTTCCGATAAAAGGCGGGGCAAGGCCGGCAATCAAAATAACGAAGGAGGGGCATCGATGGCGAATATCAACCGGCGTGAAGCCATCGCCGCGCTTTCCGCGGCAGGGCTATTGGGAAGTTGCAACCGAAAGCAGGCAGGCAGTCACCAGATGAGTAACCAGGGTTTCCACGATGTACATTCCTTCTCGCGGCCGGACAAGGTGCGTGTCCGCCACGTGGCGCTCGACCTGACAGCTTCGTTCGGCGACCGCAAGCTTTCGGGCACCGCCGATCTCTCGATAGAGAGGCGCAATGGCGACACCGGCAGCCCGCTGATTCTCGACACGCGCGACCTCACCATTCATCATGCGGAGAGTTCGAGTGACGGTAGCGGTTTTCAGCCGGTCAAATGGGCTCTTGGTTCAAGAGACGCGATTCTTGGATCGGCTCTGACGATCCACCTGCCGGAAAATGCAAAAGTTGTGCGCATCGTGTACGAAGCATCACCGCGGGCAAGCGGTTTACAGTGGCTCGAACCATCGCAGACGGCGGATAAAAAGCAGCCGTATCTCTATAGCCAAAACGAGTCGATCCACGCTCGAAGCTGGATACCGATCCAGGATTCCCCCGGCGTGCGCGTCACGTACAATGCCCACATTCATTCGCCGGAGAGCCTGACGGCGCTGATGAGCGCCGATCACAAGGGCAGCGAACAGGGCGTACATCGGTTTTCCATGGAATTGCCGATTCCGCCCTATTTGATCGCACTCGCGATCGGAGGCATCCGCTTCTCTCCGACTGGGCCGCGCACCGGTGTCTATGCGGAGCCGTCCATTTTGAAAAAAGCGGCTTGGGAGTTCTCCGACATGGAGAAGCTTGTGGAAGCGGTCGAAAAACTCTACGGTCCATACCGCTGGGGGCGATACGATCTGCTGATCCTGCCCCCCAGCTTTCCGTTTGGCGGTATGGAAAATCCGCGCCTGACGTTCGCGACGCCTACCGTGATTGCCGGAGACAAGAGTCTCGTTGGACTCGTGTCGCATGAGTTGGCGCATTCCTGGTCCGGGAATCTGGTGACCAATGCCACATGGAGCGACTTCTGGCTCAACGAAGGTTTCGCCACCTACATTGAGGGCCGCATCCAGGAAGCAGTTTATGGCCGGGAGCAGGCGCTGATGGAGCAGGTGCTCGCCCGCCGCCAACTGGATCACGATCTGGAAACCTTCGATAAACGCGATCAAATTCTCCACATTGACCTGGAGGGGCGCGATCCCGACGATGGAACCACCGACGTTCCTTATGTGAAAGGGGCGCTCTTCCTGCGGCAGATTGAGCAAACGTTCGGACGTGACCGCTTTGACGCCTATTTGAAGCGCTACTTCGACCACTTCGCGTTTCAGAGCATCACGACATCGACCATGCTCGACTACATGCTGCATCAGTTGTTCGACAAGCAACCGGACCTTGCTGCCAGGATTCCCGTGCATGAATGGGTCTCTGAACCGGGGCTGCCTGCCTCGGCGCCCAGAACCGTTTCAGACCGGCTCGAGGCGGTTGAGCGCGCCGCGCGCGACTGGGCGGCGGGCAAAACAAAAGCGTCGGCCCTTCCATCGAAAAATTGGAGCACGCAGGAATGGCTGGAATTCCTGCAAGTGCTTCCGTCTCCGCTGGCGACGCCGCAGATGAAGGAATTGGACGGGCAGTTTCACCTCACGCGTAGCGGCAACGATGAAATCCTGGATCAGTGGCTGAAGATGACGGTTGCGGCGAACTACCGACCGGCCTATCCGCAGCTGAAATCCTTCCTGATGACGGTTGGCAGAATGAAGATGATCAAGCCCCTTTATGCGGAACTCATGAAAACGCCGGAGGGCGCTCAATTCGCGCGCGACGTGTTTGCAAAGGCGCGGCCCGGATATCATCCAATTGCCCAGACAGCGGTCGACAAAATTGTGAAACCGGCCTGATGTGAGATCAGAGTTGTTAGCTTTTGCAACTTAAATCACGTTCAAATTCAACACTTCCACCGGCTGTTAAAATACTGAGTTTGTCTTCGGCATCGGGAGGAACGTCTGTCCAGAGCATTCCGGCTGCTACTTCGCTTCTATAGCTATCTTTTTCACTTGGCGGTGAGCGGCTTCCTGCTAGGTTTGGGAGTTGTTTCCGCGGCTACTTCGACCGACCTTCATCTCGAAGCTATCAGCCTCTCACCTCAGAAGGCGCTCGGCGGGGTGTTTATTCTCGGCATTGTTGGACTGCTTTGCACGGCGCTTGCGTTCACCGGCATCCTGCGCGCCCTGTTTCCCTTCTGGGCTGCGCTCGTCGTCGGGTTGATGATCAAAGGTTTTTTCTTGAGCGCGGTCACCTTCGGGGGACCAGATTCTTTCCGAACAGCGCTTCTGCTGACCCTCGGATCGATTGTCGCGTTTTTCGGAGCGGTATCGTCTGCCAGGCTCAATCCGTACAATTCGTGAGCGCAAACAATTTGCGGCTCGCGAGACTTATTGCCCAGTTCGATTAAGTGACCCGTTTTCATGTCATAAACACAGGGAGTCAAGGCGTGATATGCTGCCCACCGGAACGGCCACGCGCCCGTGATGTCGTAAAGGGGGGCCTGATGAGATTTTTCGTTCCGCGCGCTTTGTTTATTACCTCCGCCCTGTGTCTCACAGTTTCGGCGGCGGATCCCCCGAAAGCTCGCGTTTTTGTCCCGCTGACTATATCCGCCGGAGTCCCGCTGCGAGTCTACATCGACCACCGTATCGGCATTCGCCGGGGCGCTCTGGTGCGTGCAATTTTGATCGAACCAATTTATTCATTTGACCGTGTCGTCGTACCGGCGGGTTCGAGGCTGGATGGCCAGATCGGCGAAGTGGAGCCTGTGCCCTGGACGACGCGCCTCTTTGCGATGCTCAATGGGGATTTCACGCCCCTGCATAGAGCCAAAGTAAGTTTCGACGAGCTTGACGCTCCCGGCGCGTCGGCTCGTAAAATCCAAACAATGCCTGTGTTCGGCGAGCGCGCCATATACTTCTCGGTCAAGCTCAAGCCAAAGAAGAAGAGCAAAGCCACTAAGGCGACGAAATCACCCGCTTGGCAAGAAATGGCGCGGCAACAGATCAAACAGCAAATCGACAATCAAGTGAATGCGCGGACATACGGTTTGGCAGGCGTTCTGCGCGGGCCGGGAAAACTCGAAAGGATCGAAGAGTTCGTCGTGATGAAGCTACCCTGGCATCCTCAGTGGATGCCTCGCGGAACCAGGTTTGATGCGGTGCTGCGGTCCCCGCTTTCCTTCGGAGACGCTTCCGTCAGTGCAGCCGATCTCAAATGGGTGGACACTCCTCTATCGAGGGAGTGCCTGGTGCATGCACGTTTGGTCGACTCGGTCGATTCCGCGCATGCTACGCAGGGAGAGAAGATTCACGCCATTCTGGATGCGCCGCTGTTTTCCCCCGAACACCATCTCCTGCTGCCGGCGGGCACCAAACTCACGGCCGAAGTTACCG
Source organism: Bryobacteraceae bacterium (assembly GCA_025927575.1). Taxonomy (GTDB): domain Bacteria; phylum Acidobacteriota; class Terriglobia; order Bryobacterales; family Bryobacteraceae; genus KBS-96. The sequence continues at coordinate 8,331 of JAICLJ010000108.1, forward strand.
AAGCTCATGCGGCCCGGTGGTTCCACCGCGGAGGCAAGCTCCGGTTCTCATTTCGTTCCATCGATCTACCACATGCAATTCAAACGGCGGAGGGACAAATCGCGGCGGTAGAGGCAAACTATGCTCAGAACCTGAAAGTGGACGATGAAGGAGGCGTGCGGGCGACTGATTCGAAAAAGCGTTTCCTCGCTCCGGCCATTTCGGCATTGATTGCCGCCAAGGCCCTTGACCGCGATGCCGGCAAGGCGCAGACTGCTCAGGGCGGAAACTACGCGGGGCGCACGCTCGGCGGATTCTCCGGCTTGGGATTTGCAGGGGCGCTCGTGGCTCAGGCTTCACGGACAGTGGGAAGCGTCTTCGGCATCTATGGCCTCGCCTGGTCTGTTTATTCGAACATTGTCGCCAAAGGCGGTGAAGTGGAATTTGGGCGAGATACATCTCTCGATGTTGTGCTCGGCCCGCGCAAGTTGCCGGCGTCGCCAGGGGCTACCGAGCGGAAACCGTTCGCCGCGGCCAATCGCGCCAAGCGATAAGTGCCGATCTCTGATTGAGGCTCCGCCGGGGATACTCGATCCCGGCGTGGCGTAGTCATCGCATGACCCGCCGCAGTGTATACGCGTCGGGTTTCAGGACCGCGTTCCGCAGTTTCTTCAAATCGTCATCCACGTGGATGAGCCGGCCCGTGACATGATTCGAAGCTTCCGAGGCGAGAAACTGGGCGAGTTTCATCTGTTGTTCCGTTGAAGTACCTCCTGTCCGGCGCACCTCCACGGCTGCCGCCACTACTTTGCTATCCAGCCGGTCGCCCGCCCGGATCACTTCATCGGTCATGCTCGTATACGTGGGACCCGGATCGAAGGAGTTAATTTGTACATTGTGATCCGCGACTTCTTGCGCGATAGCTTCCACAAACCGAGCAATGGCCGTTTTGGCCGTTGCATACGACGAGAAATGCAGCTTTGGAGCTACTCCGCCGTCGCAAGTGACGACCAGAATTTTACCTCTGCGGCGTTCCACCATGCCGGGCAGCACGGCGCGGCAGGCATGCACCACTCCCAGCAAGTTGACCTGTAGCGGCTCTGTCCAATGTTTTACGGAGGTTTGCAGAAAGCCTTGTAGCGGACCGGGTAGCCCCGCTGCGCAAATCAGGATGTCCGGCGGCCCGCCGTAGGCGACGCGGGCACGGTCTACAGCAACCGCCATTTGTTCCGGATCCGTCACATCGCCGCGAATACGCAGTGCATTTCCGCCGTTCTGCTCAATTTCAATGTGCGTCAGATCCAACTCCGCCCTGCTCCTGGCCATTAACGCCAGACGCGCCCCGAGCCGGGCGAAGCCAATAGCCAGTCGTTTGCCGATGCCCCGGCTACCGCCGGTGATCAGAATGCTCTTGTTTTGGAATTCCTGAGATATGTGCACCACAAATTTCCTTCTCGGAAGGGCCTTACGCAAGCGTAAATCATACCTTCCTTAGTTACTCGCGGAAGGCAAAACGTTCAGAATGTGCGTTATACTGTGGCCGGAAGGCCCGAATTTATTAACCTCCGGGCCGTACCTTCTGCATAGAGAGGCGAATGAGTAAAGAAGACAGTATTGAAGTGACAGGCACCGTTGTCGAGAAATTCCCGAGCGGATTGTTCAGTGTTCAGCTTGACCAGGATCGTACCGTTCTCGCACATTTGGCGGGAAAGCTCCGCCGAAACCGCATACGCGTTCTGGCGGGTGACCGCGTCACTTTGGAAATGTCGCCCTACGATTTGACTAAAGGGCGAATCACCTACCGCCACAAGTAACTCCTTTTAGCTTGCGCGGGCGCGCCTCAAGTTCTCCACGCACTCCTGAATTTTCGCTAGCTTGGTCTTATGTTGATCCGCTGCGAGGCATTGGGTGTTTGAGTCTTGCGCTTGCCGTGCGGCGCGTGAGATCCGGATCGACCGTCTGCTGCAGGTTTGGCATTGCGTGCACGGCTGGCGGTAGCGTGTGCATTGGCCAGCAAATCCTGGTTTGACTAGGCCGATCCGCTTAGCCGAGCGCCGCGATCTTCGTATCCAGGAAATTCAGCGCCGCTTCAAGCGATTCGCGGTAACTCCCACCCTTGGCGGATGCGAGGTCGCGCAGCACTCTGGTCCGGGACAGTTGAAGGCCCTCGCGTTCGCGCTTCCGGTTCAACTCTTCCTGGTTAAGCCTCAAGCGCTCGCTATTGATACGCCGTCTCTCGGCCGACTCTATCTGCGACTCAACCGATTTACTTTCCCAACCTCGTGCCATGCCTTCAGTCTGGCATACCCAGGGGCGCCGGCGACCAGCGGCCCTAGTTGAGATCCTCTTCGAACTGGATGCTGTGGCGCTCGGGCCCGGCCAGTGTGGCTGCGATGGCCATCACGAATACCGCTGTTGCCGTCAGCGCCATGGCCGCCGCATAGCTGACGTGCTGCGCGAACAGCGCTTCGAGAAACACCACCGAACTCGCAAGCAGCACGCCGCATTGATAAGAGAAGCCCGGAAGAAATCCGCGAATCTCGTTAGGGGAGAGCTCGCTGAGATGGGCAGGAATCACGCCCCAGGCACCCTGGACAAAGAACTGCATGAGGAATGCACCGGCCACGAGCAATGCTTCCGACGGCGCATAGGCCCAGATCGGGACCACAATTATGGCAAATATCAGTGAGGACACGATCAACTTTCTGCGGCCCAGGCGATCGGAGAGTAATCCGGCCAGGATGCCGCCGATGATTGCGCCCACCATTGAAATTGCTGTGACTATCGAGCGATGCGTCGGGCTATAACCCCATTGCCGCTGCAGGAACGTCGGGTACATGTCCTGCGTACCGTGAGATGCCAGGTTCATGGTTGTCATCAGCAGAGTCATGTAAAGAAATAGCTTCCACTGCCCCGCGATGCTTCGGCCAAGATGCAGCCAACTGCCGCGCTTCGATTTTTCCCAAACCGCCGATTCTTTCACGCGAGCGCGAACAAACAACGCGAGCAGAGCCGGAAGGCCTCCGATGAAGAACAGCGGCCTCCATCCCCAGCGGGGAAACACGAACAGGTAAGCGATGGCGGCGAGCAGGTATCCCAGCGCATATCCCTGTTGAAGGAATCCCGAGAGCAGACCTCGGAGCCGGGGTGGCGCCTTCTCCATCACGAGAGTCGCTCCGACGCCCCATTCACCTCCCATGCCGATGCCGAACAGGGCGCGCAGTACGAGGAAGACCGTATAGTTCGGCGCGAATCCGGTGAGCACCTCCACGATGGAATAGAAGACGAGATCGATCATAAGCGGCAGACGCCGCCCGTAGCGGTCGGCAATCAGGCCGAAGAGAAAAGCGCCCACGGGTCGGAACGCGAGCGTCACGGTAACGGAGAGCGCGATCTCGGCATCCGATTTTCCGAATTCGTGTCCGATTGCCGTCAGACAGAAGATCACCAGGAAGAAATCAAACGCATCCAGGGTCCAGCCAAGAAAGCCGGCGATCAGGGCCGCTCGCTGGTCATTCGCCGAACTCACAGAAGGCATCTACTTTTTATACGCGATTGACCATCCGGGGTCCTTTGGCCGTGCATATCGGGGCTCATCAATCCGCGTATGCTTTAGGTATCGGCATGTTTCGCATTTCACTGTTTTCCGTTCTGCTCGTCTGCGCTTCGGCGCCGGCCGCAACCCTACCCGTTCATCAGGTGACCTTTCGGGCTGTAACGGCCTACGGGCAGCCGGTACAGGCGCGAATTGTGGCGCTTTCCGATGTGCTCCGCCATCGGGATATGGCAAGCTCCTGTATTGGTTCTCGTTGCGCGGATCTGCCGGAGGGCCCCTATTCCTATAGCGTGCTGCTGCCGCAGTATCGCCGTACCGTTGAAGGCTCGGCGGTTATCTATCGCACGAATCAGGTAGTGCTGGTGGATGTTGGTGCGCCCGCGGCCGACCTGGACGAGAGCGTTTTCCAGCGTGTAAAAGGCCGGATCGTCGGAGCGTCGGAAAAAGCTTCCCGGCTGTGGGTGCGCCTGCAGCCGTTATATTCGGACACATCGATTTCGGCTGCTGTCGATGCCGATGGCGAATTCCAACTTGACGATGTGCGCCCCGGTAATTGGATGCTGCTTGTTTTCGATGATGGCAACCTCGTGCACTTTAAACCGTACACGTGCCCGCCGTCGAATCCGCCATCCATCACAGTCGATTTGACACCAGTGATAGAAGCGTCGCTCAGGTTCAGGAAAGACTGAAGCAGCCAAACTCCTTGTGTTAACGATGCCCAATCACTCCGAACGCGACAAAGAGTGGTCACTCACTCGTAACGTAATGCGATCAGTGGGTCGACTTTCATGGCGCGCCGCGCGGGAACATAGGTCGCTAAGAACGCTACCAGCGTAAGAATAATCGCGACCGCAAAGAACGTGATCGGGTCAGTCGCTTTCACTCCATAGAGCAAACTCGAGAGCAGCCGCGCCAGGCCATATGAGACGGCAAGTCCGGCCAGAACGCCGACGCCCGCGAGTTTCATGCCTTGCCTGACGATGAGCCCCATCATGGATCTCCGGCTAGCGCCTAAAGCCATTCGGATACCCATTTCTTGCGTGCGCTGCTCGACGGAGTAAGCCATGATGCCGTAAATACCAATAGCGGCGAGCAGCAGCGCGATCGCGGCGAAGATGCTCAGCAACAGCATGTTGAAGTTCTGACGGGAAATCCCTTCGGCCAAAACCTGTTCCATGGTACGGATCTGCGCGACGGGCATTTGCCCATCGACCGCGAGAACCTCCCGCTGGATCGGAACGCTGAGCGACTTTGGATCCACGGCGGTACGAACGGCCCATGATAGCGGGAGAATGTTGTTTGCCAGGGTGGTCAATCCCTCCGGAACCTGGCTTTGCGGGATGTACATGACCGGAACGTCGGCGTCGCCCAAGCCGGTTTCGCGTACGTTTCCCACGATACCTACGATTTGCCGCGGAGGATCTGCAAACTGAGGTCCCAGTCCCTTGCCAATCGTGATCACGGCGCCTAGCGGGTCTTCCTTGGGCCAGTATTTCTTAGCCATCGTCTGGTTGATGATCACGGACTGGGCGGCATTTTGTGTATCGGTTTCGGTGAAAACGCGTCCGCGCAACACCGGAATGCCGAACACGGAGAAGTAATGCGGCGAAATGAATCGCCATTGAACGTCGCCGTTATACTGGCTACCTTTAGCGGGCGGCTTTCCGGCAATCGTGAACGGCAGATCGATTTCGATTTGAGTCGGAAGGACGATTGCGGATGAAGCCGCGGATACCCCGGGCAGATTTTCTATCCGCCGCGTTACTTGCGTATTGAAATTCGTAACCTTCGCTGTGGAGCCGTATCTACCGCCGCTCAGCGAAGTTTGAAACGTCAAAACGTTGTGCGCATTGATTCCGGCGTTGGCCGTTCTGAGCCCGAGAAACGTTCGAATCAGCAGACTCGCGCCCACCAGCAGGACGAGCGCAAGCATCATTTCGGTAATGACGAGCAAGCTGCGCATCCGATTTTGGCGTAGTCCGGTGGCGGATCGCCCGCTGGCTTCTTTCAATATTGAGGCGACGTCCGGGTTGGAAGTTTGCAGAGCGGGGAAGAGCCCAAAGAGGATGCCCGTGAGCAGCGAGATGCCGATTGCGAATGCAGCGATGCGCCAGTCGAGAAACGGCACAACGGCACGCGCGCCTTCTGAAGCGGTCAACCGGGGTATGTTGCCCGGCGCCAGCAGGAGCAATGCGCGGACGCCCCATGCGCCGAGCAAGAAGCCAAGCAGGCCACCCACGCCGGCCAGCAACACGCTCTCGGTCAGCAATTGCCGGACGACACGCCAGCGGCTCGCTCCGACGGCCGCTCGAATCGCTAACTCCTTCTGCCGGGTCGCAGCGCGCGCCAGCAGGAGATTTGCGACGTTTGCACACGCGATGAGCAGCACGAAAGCGACTGCTCCCAGCAGAATGAATAATGCCGTCTTGACATTCCCGATCGTCGCTTCACGCATTGGCACGGCGGCCACGCTCTCGGATTTATCCATCCATTTGGGGTTGGCCTTTCGAAATTGCTCTCCAAGCAGCCTTAACTCAGCATTGGCCGCTTCGACCGTCACTCCGGGCTTCAGCCGTCCGGCCACGGACAGGTAATGGCCCTGGTTTGTGCTATTCGGATCGGCTTGGAGCGGCAGCCATACGTCGGCCGGGGGATCGGGCTTGAAACTTGCCGGCATAATCCCGATCACGGTGTAGGAATCGCCGTTCAATTCGATGGTGCGGCCAATGACGGCCGGGTCGCCCGCATAATGCGATTGCCACAGGCGCTGGCTGATCAGTGCGACTTTCGGGCCTGACGGCAAATCTTCGGCAGAGGTAAATGTCCTTCCGGCCAAAGGCGAGAAGCCGAACACTTTGAAGTAATCGGCGGATACGTGCATGCCCTTGACAGATTCGGGTCGGTCTCCGTGGCCAAGATTAAGCCCAATGCCGAAGTCGTAGAGCGCCATGGCGGAGAACACATGGTTATGCCGCCAGGCCATGTATTTCGGAATGGAATTCGAATAACCGATGCCGTCCGGATACTTGCGCCCCAGTTTCATGATGCGGTCGGCCTGCGGATACGGCAGCGGCTGCAGCATGACCGCGTTGACCACCGAGAAGATCGCGGTGTTGGCTCCGATGCCCAAAGCCAGCGCCGCAATAGCAGTCAAAGTGAAGCCAGGGCTCTTTCGCATCATTCGCAATGCCTGACGAATGTCGGCGGCAAAGGATTCCATCATGCTGCTATTACGGATCGGAGCCACCTGGTGTTCCGATAAGTGAAATATTGCAGAAAGAAACTGTGTTGGCGAGGTGAAATCGTGCCGGCGCGCCAGAAAGGCGAAGCCGTCCAAAAGAGTCCGGCGCCCGACGTCCGCTTGAAAAGCGGCTATTCCTGCCGAGGAGACGACAGCATAATCAGAAGCCCGCGAAGCGCCAGACCCGCTTCGCGGAACGCGATTAAGTATAAATTCGTGGCGGGCGGAAACCATAGTGTTGCGTTCTTTTAAGGCGTTGCGCGACGCAAACGAAGTTGTTATCAATTCCCGCTTCCCGTCTTTTTAAAGACTCTCCCGTGCACCTGAGGGTTTTCATGCGCACTTATCCGGTGGGGCTCCAATGGTAAAATCGACAATGGCGCTCGGGTCGCTTGAGACAGGATGCGCCTGAAAAACAAGGAGAAATGTTGATGAAATCGGTGAAAGCGGGGTTACTTCTTACCCTAGCGTCGGTGGCGGTTTGGGCACAGGTCAATGCGGGTGAACAAAAGCCCGAAGCCAGCCTGCCCTTCACCATGACCACCGTCGCCACCTTTGAACTGCCCTGGCGGCTGGCCTTCCTACCCGATGGCCGCATGCTGATCACCGAAAAGGTCGGGCCCCTTTGGCTGGTGTCCCAACAGGGAGAGAAGATCTGGGTGAGAAATACTCCCCCAGTCTATTGGCAGGGGCAGAACGGCATGCTGGGCGTCTTCGTCTCGCCGCATTACGCCACCGACCAGAGCATCTATCTCACGTATCTCGAACCGGGTGACTATGGGGGAGGCCTCGCGCTGGCCCGCGCCAAGCTGCACATCTCGGACACCTCGGCTAGACTGAACAACTTCGAGGTGTTATGGCGCCAGATGCCCAGAGGCAAAGGTGGCCAGGCAGGCGCGCAGATCGCTTTCTCACCCGACGGCCAGTATCTGTTTCTCACGGTTGGCGACCGCCAGCGCTTCACCCCCGCCCAGGATCCAAACCGGCCCGAAGGCAAGATCCTGCGCCTGACGCTGGACGGTAAACCCGCCCCCGGCAACCCCAACTTCGGCAAAACCGGAGCTCGCACGATTCCCCTGATCGATCCGCCGAGTGACACCGAAGCCGCCAAGACTGCGAAGGTAGTGAGCACTTATACCTTCCCCGATGCCAACCTGACGCCGGCTGAAACCTGGGCTAGCGGCGTCCGCACGCCCTATGGCTTGGCGTTTTCGCCCACCGGCGAATTATGGGAGGTCGAGCATGGCCCGCGCGGCGGCGACGAATTGAACCTGATCGAGAAAGGCAAGAACTATGGCTGGCCGCTCGTCTCCTATGGCATGAACTATAACCACGTCCCAATTCCCAACCCCGATACGCGGCCCGACTTGACGAAGCCGGTGATCTATTGGGCGCCGGTGATCGCGCCGGGCAATCTGATGTTCTACACCAGCACCCAAACCTTCCCGCAATGGAACGGCAGCGGCTTCATCAGCGGCCTGGACAGCAAGTCACTCAACCGCATCATCTTTGACGGCCATGGCGGCGCCAAGACCGCCGAGCGCTGGGATGTGGGACACCGCATCCGCGACGTGGAACAAGGCCCCGATGGCTCGCTGTGGATGCTGGAAGACGCGAATCCCGGCGCGCTGATCCATGTGACGCCCAACGCGATCACTTCGCGTTAGGCGAGCGAAGAAGAAAAGGGGTGGAGCGGCCGCCCTTTTTGCTTTGCCTGTCGCCGCTTGTGCCAGCCTGCGGGAGCGCATAGATTGAGAATCAGGGGCGGGCGGAGTCAGCGCCGGATAAATCGGACAAAGATACTACAGCAGTTGAGACGACGCCACCACTGTCCTGATTGCGGCTTAGATCGGTAACTCTTTGGGCACTACACCTGAGCTTTTAACCTGAACGCCGTTTCAGGGCCAATCTCACCATTGCCGACTATGCGTCCAAGTGGATACTAGACACTGGGCCGTAAGGGCGACTCCATTCCACGGGTGAAGGAAAGTGGTTTCCACGATATGAATCCATGAAGATATTCGGCGATGTGGAACCAGTTATGAGACAAAGAACCGACATTAACTCCACGAAATATCCACGAACGACGGCGCAACTGGCCATACTCTAAAGTCATCATGCGCGGCGCGTTTGTAGTTCACCTTAGGATCGCTGGTCAAAGCACAGCAGGCCGGATAGAAGGCTCTGTTGAGGAAGTGGACACAGGGAAGCAAGCCCGTTTTCGTTCCGCCGAGGAATTAATCCAATTTCTGCTAGCACGCTTCGCCGAGAGTTGCCAAAGAGTGCCAGCAAACAAGGGAACAAGAACGCAGTGACTATCGCCTCCGAACTGACAACTTCAGTATCCGCGGTGGTATCCGTCGTCCATGATCTGCGAAACCCGTTGGCAACCATCCACGGCAGTGCGGAGATACTTGCCGGCTCCAGACTTTCCCAGCCACAGGTTCACCGCATCGCCAGAAACATGTACTGCGCCTCGGTTCGAATGCGCGAATTGCTGGAGGAATTATTAGAGCGCAGCAGAGTTGCAGAGAAAGAAAGGGAGCCTTGCGATCTACGCGAGC
>JAICLJ010000171.1 GCA_025927575.1 Bryobacteraceae bacterium
AATCTTCTTTCCTGTTGACGGATGTGAATAATCTCCGCCATCATAAATTCGTTAGCGTCGCTGCGCTCCGATTATTCGCTTCCTCCGGAATCGAACATTCACATCAGCGGAATACGCACGAAGGCGGCAAATTGGTTCTGCGTCCCGAGAGCCTTCTTTGCCAATCGAGGAGATTCGGGCCGAATATCTTCCTGGATGGGATAGCGAAGATCAAAGCGCAAGCCGCGCGTTTGGAGACCTCTGGCACGATCAACGGCGCACTGCTGTCCTGCTTGTGCCCTCAGTGGCAACCAATGGCATCGAACGGAACGTGATTCTCAACCCCGCACATCCGGCGTTCCCCTCGATTGGCGCCGGAAAACCTCACGACGTGAAATGGGACACTCGCCTGTTTGAATGATGGAATTTTCCCCGTTTACATCTCGCGCCGGTTCTCGAGGGACCGCGACATGGTTACTTCGTCGGCGAATTCCAGATCGCTGCCGACCGGTATACCCATGGCGATGCGCGTAACGCGCGGGCCAAGCGGCTTCAGCAGCCGCGCCAAATAGACAGCGGTGGCCTCGCCCTCCACGGTCGGATTCGTGGCAAGTATGATTTCCTGAATTTCTCCCCGGTGAACGCGGTCCACCAGGCCTTTGATCTTCAATTGTTCAGGTCCAATGCCGCGCAGCGGAGAAATGGCGCCATGCAGCACGTGATAAAGACCCCGGAATGTGTTCGTGGTTTCAACCGCCAGGATGTTGTGCGGCTCCTCAACGACACAAAGCAGGCTATGATCGCGGTGCGGATCGCGGCAATAGACGCAGATTTCGCCATCGCTGATGTTGTTACACTCAACGCAGATCGTCAGCTTGTCTTTGATGTCAAACAGGGCTTGGGCCAGGCGCTCAGCATCTTCGCGAGGCGTGCGCAGAAGGTGAAAAGCGATTCGCTGGGCGGATTTCTGCCCAATGCCGGGAAGCCGTTTGAATTCGGTAATCAGCCGCAGCAGCGGTTCGGCGAACTCTGCCATAGAAGAGATAGGCGGGCGATTTGCCTCAAAACCGAAAGCGCTTAGAACATTCCAGGAGGCAGACCCATGCCACCCAACATGCCGCCCATCTTTCCTTGCGCCTCTTCGTCCACTTTCTTTGCCGCCTCGTTGAATGCCGCCATCATCATGTCCTGCAACATTTCGACGTCGCCGGCCACTTCGGGGTCGATTCTGACGCCAAGGACATTCTTCTGACCGTCCATCTTGACTGAGACCATGCCGCCGCCAGCGGACGCTTCGACCCGAATCGCCGCAATTTCCTCCTGCAGCTTCTGCTGCATCTGCTGGGCCTGCTTCATCATAGATTGCATGTTGCCGGGGATTTTCATAGTTTCTTTCGTCCTATTCATTCAAATTTCGCACGGCACGAACGTGAGCGCCAGGGAACAGTTCCTGAAACCGCTTCACGCCGGGATGGGACAGTGCACGCTCTGTCACGTTATCGTCAACAGGCATCTGCGTTTCCTTCCTCTCGGAACCGGGGGCGGCGCCGCTGGGAGCCGTCCTGTTTGCGTCGATTTCAACGCGCACTTTCACGGGCCGCCCAAGCAGCGCGGACGCAGACCTGGCGACCGCAGCATCTTTCAGCCCAAGCAGGAAGGTCTTTGCCGTTGTGAACACGACCTCCGCGCCGTCCGTCCGCACGTCCGCATGCTGAACGGCGTCGGCGCTCATCTTCATCCCCAGTTCCGTGAGCGCGGCATGTAGATCGGTCTTAAAATCGCCTGTGTTCTGCTTGACGGAAGGGCCGTTTGAGCGATCGGGTTTCCGCTCCGGTGCGATCACTGTCCGTGCTGCCGGAATTGCCGGTGTTCGCGGTTCCGGCGCAGCACTTGACGTTCGTCCCCCGGAAGGCGCCAGCTTCGCAATTCCAGTGCGCGGCGCAGGCGCGCTTGCGCGTAACGGCGTGTCGGCGCCCAGGCGCGAAATCGCTTCTTCAATCGACTGCAGCTTCCCGACTTGCACGAGCTTGATCAGCCCCAATTCCAGATGCAGACGCGGCTGCAACGAAGACTGGAGTGTTTTAAACAGGTCAAGCGTCAATTGAAGGTAGCGCGTGAGGTCTTCTTCGCTGAAATCACCGGCGATGCCAACCATCGCTTGCTGCTCGCGATCGGATGCCGCGATCAAGCGCGTCGGCTTGCCAGCGATTTTCGCGACCAGAAGATTGCGCCAGTATCGAGCTAATTCGCGGCAGAAATGCTGCAAACTCTGCCCGGTGCGATCGAGTTCCTGCACCACTTCCAGCATCTTCTCGCCATTCTGCTCGCGCACCGCATCCGCTATAGCCTGTAGCGAATCGATTGCGAATACACCCAGCAACACCCGCACTTCATCCACGCGCAGAGTCTTGCCGCAGCAGGCAATCGCCTGATCCAGCGCCGAGAGAGAATCGCGAACGCTGCCTTCGCCGGCATTAGCAATTACGGCGAGCACGTCCTGGTCGGCATCCACGCCTTCCTGTTTGGCGATATACTCCAGCCGTTCGATCAACTCGTCGAATTGCACTGAACGAAAGCTAAACTGCTGGCAGCGCGAGGCAATTGTATTCGGGATCTTGTGAACTTCAGTTGTGCAAAGTACGAATACCGCCCACTCAGGCGGTTCTTCCAGCGTCTTCAGAAGCGCATTGAATGCTTCATTCGTAATCTGATGGGCTTCATCGATGATGAAGACTTTGTACCGGTCGCGGGCCGGCCGGTAGCGCACATTCTCGCGAAGCTCGCGCATCTCGTTGATGCCCCGATTGGAGGCTGCGTCAATTTCGATTACGTCCGGCGAATTGCCCGCGGTAATTTCCAAACAGCTCGCGCATTCACCGCAGGGCTGGGCGGTGGGTCCCTTTATACAATTCAGGCAACGCGCGAGAATTCGGGCGACGGTGGTTTTGCCAGTGCCACGCTGTCCCGCGAAGATGTAGCCATGCGCTAAGCGGCCCGTTCGAATCGCGTTTTCGAGCGTGGTTCGGACAGGCTCCTGCCCGATCAGATCTTCAAAAGTTTGCGGGCGGTACTTCCTCGCAATGACTTGGTACATGGGAATGCGTACAAGGAGTGCTCTGCCAGACCCCGGGTGATCCGCGGCACACGAGCTAAACCGCTACCGTTGCTCCCTTCCGGACCTGGCGGGGTTTGCAGCCGCCCATTGCACGGAGCCCGGAGCCTGACAAGTATCCATCCTAGCATCCATCATCCGGCGACTCGATCAACCAGATTCTTCATCCGGTAAATTCCTTCGTGAAAGATTTTCGGTGGGGTGATCAGGCTGATAACCAGGCTCTCGCCGCAGTCCAAATCGAAGAAATATCCAGGTTGCGTAACCACGCGTTGCTCTAGCAAATCGAATAGCCATTTCTCTTCATCCTGGGTGCCCGGCAGGCGCACAATGGCCGACCAACCGCCTTCGGTATGCAGCGGATGAGCCGCCGAATCGCAGAGCAAATCCACAAGCACGGCCAGATTCCGGCTCGTCCGCTTGGCAATTTGAGTCTGCATCGATTCGCCGGCCACGAGCAGGCCCGGAAGCGCTCGCTGAACCGGCGTATTGACTGAGAGGTAGGTATCGAGGATCAGTTCCAGCCGCTGCCGGGCGCGTTCGCGCTCCTCCGGCGGCCCATTCAGCACGATCCAACCGAGCTTCATTTGAGGCATGCCGGCCGCCTTCGATAATCCGTTCAACGAGAAAGAAAGCACCTCATGACGATTGACAAGCGTCGCTGCCATCCCGTTCGTCAGCGCCAGCGGGTAATCAAAAAAAACTTCGTCGGCAATGACCGGAATTTCAAGTTCCGCGGCAAGCGCCAGCAATCGGTCCGCCTCAGTTTTCTTCAGGAAAGATCCGGTTGGGTTGTTCGGATTGACAACAACGATTGCGCGAGTTCGCGGCAAGATCCGCCGCTTCAAATCTTCAAAATCGACATGCCAGCTTCCGTCGTAGCGCAGCGAGTACGGGGTGATCCTTACCGATTCCAGCGATGCGAGGTATTCAAAAAGCGGGTACGACGGCCGCGGCACGAGCACCTCATCGCCCGGATTGCAAAGGAGCTTAAATAGGTAGCCGTACGCCTCACTGGTGCTGGCCGTCAGCAGAATGCGATCGATCTCGACATGCAGTGCACGCCGCGAGTAGTACGTTTGCACTGCCTGGCGCGCCTTGCTTTCTCCCAGCGGATCGGGAGTGTAGCCGAGGTCGCCAGCATCGCTCAAGGCCTTCGCAATTTCCTGGTGAGGATAGTCGAAATCCACTGCCGTGGGATTGGACGAAGAAAGATCGAGCAGTGGAATATCATCTGCCCGCAACTGCGCAATCCGTTGCGAGTACGGGTTGACGGAAAAGGACCAGGACAAGCGGTTCGAATACAAACCCTACTTTTTCACGTCGGTCGAGTTGGCGCAAGCTGGAAAAAACCCACAATCGGAGCCTCGCATGCCAATGATCGCGCTCTTTGGATTTTCTCGAAACTTGAAGAGCCGGGCGCCCCGCCCGGCTCTTCGACAATTCTGCAAGATCCGAAGAGCGCGGCTGGGAGCCGCGCGCAGACGGAGCGTCTGCCCCACCAAAACTAAGTGACACTGGGCCAGGGTCCTGCCCCATTTTCAGTGTTCGGACGTGAAGAAAAGTAGCTGGTCTCCTTTCGGTGCAGTGCGCCGCCGCGATTTGTCGCGATTCGATTGGTTTACCGCGCCTCCTCCGCTTCGCCAACTGGTACCACCGAAATACGAACCAACCCAACGTCCAACGGGGCACCACGTTCGGCTGGGGCGCCGCGGGTAATTGTGAGGGCGCTCTCTTTCTCCGGAGTCAATTCCACAACTCCGGCGGTCACAGGAGATTTCCGTCGTCCGTACAGGAGCGTCCGCAGAACCTTTCCATCCACATCGATGTCGAGCAGGCGAGCGAACTTGCCCGGCTGGTACGCCACTTCCACGCGGTACTTACCGGCGCGGTTCACCGTGAAGTTCCAGCGCTCCTTACGCATGGTCGGCGGGTCGTAATACCCTTCGCCATTGGCGTTATAGAAATGATCGGCCGTTTCCGGCGTCAACTCGAGCGTCCCGTTTGCATCCGGATGCACCGCAGGCTGCCGCACATCGAGCGAACCCGCAAACTCCACCACCACAACGGGAAGAAAGCTGCCGGCGGCGGGCATCTCAACGAACTTGTCTGTTGCTTCGTCGTGAAACACAAGCGGACTCCGCTTCGCATCGCCGAGTAAGTAAGCGCTTTGAATATGATTTTGCATCCCGGGGAGCTTGAGCCGGCGATCTGCCGGGATATGTTCCGCGAATAGGAAGAGCCGGTTATCGCGCACCGTCGCATATCCGAAATTGAGCTTCCGGAATGGCTGCGGCTGCGTGTCGTAGATGGCGTCGCCGTTCCGCTTCAGCCATACTCCCACACCGCGCAGAACTTCGGCTTCATACTCGACCACCGAGCCGTCGCCCTTGGGCCCAATATTCAAAATGTAATTGCCGCCGCGGCTCACGACGGCCACCAGGCGCTGGATGTGTTCGTGGATCTTGCCTTCGAGGTCCGTCCGTGGAAGCCAGGAACGATATCCCCAGGTTTCTTTGTAGATAGATGCCGGAGACTCCCAGGGCTCATCGAGAATGTAATCCGGAATCTCGTCGTCGCCCATCTCCATGAAGTCGCCTTCGTTGTTCCAGACGCGGCCGCTCACCATGGTCTCAGGCTGATATTTGTGTACCGTATCGGCAAAGTGCTTGCTTTGCGGCTTCGTGGGATGGCCCATGTCGAACCAGACTTCGGACACGGGCCCATAGCGGGTCATCAGCTCGCGCAACTGAGTCACGTTGAATTCTTCATGCTCGGCGGAGATCGGATTATCGTTCATCTGGTTGGGAACATCTCCGAAATGCCAGTCGATTGTGGAATAGTAAACGCCGAAGGGCATGTGATGGCGCGCGCAAGCTTGCGCGAGACTCTGCACAATATCTTTGCCGTACGGCGAGGCGTTCACCACGTTGAAAGAGGACGCCTGAGTATGAAAGAGACTGAAGCCGTCGTGATGTTTCGCGGTGAGCACAATGAAGCGCATACCGGCGTCCTGCGCGAGCCGGACAATCGCATCGGCATCCCAACGATCAGGTTTGAATTGGCCCGCAAGAGCGGCGTACTCCGCTTCGGGAATGTGCGCGTCCGATTGAATCTGCTCGCTGTAGTTGCCTGAATATCGCTTCCCTTTCCAAATGCCGCCGAGCATTGAATAGAGCCCGAAATGGATGAACATCCCGTATTTTCGGCTTTGCCATTCGCGCACGGTAGCGGGACTCGGGCGGGCAGAGTCGTCGGCTGCCCGCAGTGGATGAATGCTCAGGAGCAGAGCGGTACACAGGAAAAGAGAGAGTGCGCGCATGTGGATAGCTTACGTGAGCCTCTGGAGTTCGGAAGCGAACCGTTCCGGTCGTTGTGGGTCGCTGACGCTTCCGGCCCCGTTTCAGCGACTTCTGGAACTGCGCAGTTCGATGCGAGTGATGCTTTCGTGTTCGAAAGTCCATTCGATCTGAGGGCCGTTAACCTGAAGGCTCGAAACCACAGGCGCGATTGCTTTTGGATGGGTGTCCGTGTTGCCCTCGTACAAACTATTTGCATGCAAGGTCTGGATACGGGCCTCTCCCGCAGGCGTAAAGCCCTCGATAGAAATTCTGGCCGGGATATCGCGCGTCAGACGGCGGTTGATGCAAAACAGCGTGAGGGTATCGCCGCTCTTGTTCAACGCGGCAACAATGTCCAGGTACGGAACGTTTTCAATCTCAGGCAGCCTTGTGATTCCTTTGTGGACGTTATAAGTGCCCGTATCCGTACTGGTTTCGACGGGAACGCTGGCATCTGCCGTGGAATACAAACGGAAAGCGTGGTAGGACGGCGTCCCATAGACAATGCCGCTTTTTTTCCAGATTCCGGCGAAGTCGATGATGCCGGTCATGTCGGAAACGGGAACGACATCCGCGTGCTGCATGAACATGTTGAAAAAGCCCGCTGCTCCGATAGCCCCTCCCAGATTGTCAAACCGCGGCGCATCCGCGTTACCGCCACCGCAGCAGACATACAACCATTCGGTGAAGGCAATATGCGCTTTATCGCGGAAGGCCGGGTGCTCGTTGATCTGCTTCTGCATCGCCTCGATCCTTCGGCCCAACTCCACCGGCAAAGCAAAGGCCGCTTGGGCAAGAAAATCGGGGGATCGATCGCCGCTCACCGTGCGATCCGTCGTGACAACAAAGTGAGTCGAGAGGTAATTGAAAGAGCTGGCGGGATTTTGAAGCTGAGCGGCATTCCATTTCTCGTAGTTGTCCGGATCCTGGCCGGTCGCGATGAGCCGCGCATGCGGATCAACGTGCCGCACAGCCCCGCTGAACTTCAGAGTGCGTCCAGGCAATTCTTCGAGAGTGGGATAAGCCAGATTCCAGTTGCCCCAAAGCTCATTACCAAGCTCCCAGAGCAGGCCACCCGACTGTTCGGTCCAGTGCCGATTCACGTACTGCACCCAATCGGCGGCTTCTTGCGGCGTGCCGCTGCCGAGGTTCAGTGCGATCTGCGGTTCGGCGCCGATCAGCTTGCAAAAATGAAGGAACTCATCGGTACCGAACTGGTTGTACTCGGGGATGCCCCAAGCTACGTTAATCATCGTAAGGCGTTTGTCGCGTGGACCGATGCCATCGCGCCAATGCTAGCCGGAGGTGAAGTTTCCTCCAAACCGCACCAACGGCGTCTTCATTGCACGCGCCAGTTCGACCATCTCGGGGTCCAGTCCATCGATCGCATCATCGGGCATCAGCGAGACCTGGTCGACAATCACGCGCTCGTCACCCTGCACCTGGATGACGAAATCCGCCGGTTCACGCAGGGCAAGTTGATGCGCCTTGAGATTCAGCTTGAACGAATACTTCCGCCAATCCTGTCCAGGAGCATCGAGCTCGGCGCGGCTCAGCACTTCCTCGGGCCGGTCATGACGCCTTATCGAAAACTCGATGTGGGAAGGCCCGCTCAAATGCTTCACATAGATGCTGCCCGAATACTGAAGCTCACGCCCAAGGGAAGAAACGTCTTCTGCCGGATGCCTGTTGGTTTGTCCGGCAACCCAAAGGTAGCCAGAGATTGCCACGAATTCGGGGCATCGCCGTACCGGGGTTCGTACCGATTGCCCTGCGAAACATCAAGCGGCTGCCAAGGCAATGGCAACGCAAGCTGAGAAGCGCGACTCAGCGAGGGATTGTCCTGAATCATACGGGCGATGGCCGACGCGCTCCACGGGTTTGCTTCGAAGCTCGGATTTTCGAGAAGTTCCGCCCAGAGGCCATTGTTGATGGAGTTGCCGATCGGCTCGAGAAAACTGCCGAAAATGGTTCGCGGGATGGTAAAGTCAGCCCGGCGCGCGGCATTCACGCGAATGGTTGCAGTTTGCGGCGTTTCACCTGGAACAACCTCGGCACGTAGAGCGGGGAGTGCAACGACCAGCAGCAATCCGGCGGATATCAGAATCAATCTGAGCCTGGCTGTTTGCCGACGTTTCATGATAGTTGGAAAGATCATCACGGCCTGGGCGTTACAGTATCACCCGGCGCTTCGTTGAAGACGTTCGCTCACGGTCGCGGTTGCGTGGGCCATCGTTACACGCGATAGCCCAGTTCCGCTCCTCCGCTCACGGGCAGAATGCATCCCGTGATGAAGCGCGCCATATCGGAAAGCAGAAACACGGCAGCATCGGCGATCACATCTCCCTCGGGGCACTTCCCTAAAGGGTGAATGCGGTCGAGATAGCTTTCGATTTCCGAAGGATTTTCCTGTTGGCCTGCCCACTCCCGCAGCAGCGGCGTCCAGACGCCGGCAGGACAGATGGCATTCACGCGGATCTGCCGTGAAGCGTAATCGAGCGCCATGGCTTTGGTGAGCGAAATCATGGCGCCTTTCGTGCCCGCATAAGCTGCGTGCTGCGACTGGCCAATGACGCCTACAAGACTCGCTGTGTTGAGAATGGAACCTTTCGCCGCGGTCAAATGCGGCAGAGCGGAGCGCGTCGTCCAAAAGACGCTTTTCACGTTGACCTGAAACAGCGAGTCCCACTCTTCTGCGGTGGTCTGATGAAGCGGCGCCGAAGGACTCGAAATTCCCGCATTGTTGTGGACGGCATCGAGCCTGCCGAAAATCTCAACGGTTTTCTGAATGGCAGCCTCGACCGACTCGCCGTCACCTACATCGCATAGAGTTGCCAGCGATTTGAGCGGCAGTTCCGAGGCTGTGCTCTCCGCGGCGGTAAGATTGCGATCCGCAATGGCGACGTGCGCGCCCGCCGCCGCATAGGCGACAGCACAAGCCCGGCCAATGCCTTGGGCGCCGCCGGTTAAGAAGATCACCTTCCCGGCTAGTAGCTCGCAGGACGATCGTGTGGACTGGTTTGTCATAGTGAGGAAGAATCGGCTGCCGGTTCTTCCTCACATCGTAAGCTGAGCGGTTTACGAATGACCTTCTTGCGCAGAAGTCGGCGCGAATGACGTTTCCCCTCCGTATTCTTTGGCGGCATCATCGTTGCGCCCCAGAAGCCGCAACGCCGCGGACGTAACATGTTCGGCGGTGAAACCGAAATGCTTCAAAACTTCGTCCCCGGGCGCGGAAGCGCCGTAGTGATCGATTCCGATGATGGTTCCTTCGTCGCCGGCCCATTCGCGCCAACCAAACGACGAGGCGGCTTCGATAGTTACGCGCTTCTTGAGCGCTTTCGGCAGCACATTTTCGCGATACGACTCGTCCTGCGCCGCGAACAAATTCCAGCTCGGCATGCTGACCACGCGAGCTTTCACACCGTATCCCTTCAGCTTCTCTTGCGCTTTCGCGCATAGCGCTACTTCGGAGCCGGTGCCTATCAAAATGACATCCGGCTTACCGCCTTCGGCTTCGGAAATGATGTAAGCGCCTTTGGCGACATCCGGATTCTTGGCGTTGCTGCGATCGAGATGGGGGATATGCTGCCGTGTGAGGGCAAACAGCGTCGGCCCATCATGCTGGAGGGCGTATTTCCAAGCTTCGGCGGTCTCGTTAGCGTCGGCGGGACGAATCACCGTCAGGCCGGGGATCGCGCGCAGACCAGCCAAGTGCTCGACGGGCTCGTGCGTAGGACCATCCTCGCCAACGCCCACGCTGTCGTGTGTAAACACATAGAAGCATTTCGAACGACTCAGCGCTCCGAGGCGAATGGCGGGCTTCATGTAATCGGAGAAGACAAGAAACGTGGCGCTGAACGGCAGCACTCCACCATGAGCGGCCATGCCGTTGACGGCGGCGCCCATCGCATGCTCGCGAACACCGAAGGCGACGTTGCGTCCCGCATAATTCCATTCGCCGCCGACTGCGCCCAACGTGCCAGGTCCGGCCTCTTCAGATGGTTGAAAATCACCCATGCCCTTCAGTGCGGTATTGGTTGATGGATTCAGATCCGCAGAACCACCGATCA
>JAICLJ010000303.1 GCA_025927575.1 Bryobacteraceae bacterium
GAACTGAACGCTGAATCCACAGCAGTCCGTATTGTAAGAAACCTGAACCGTGGCGTAGTCGATCTGGTCGCGAATGTAGTCGTAGTATGTGCTGAAAGCGCCATTCCAGCCCCTTCGAAACTCGTTGCCATAGCCGGCCGTCAACTGGATCTGCCTGGCGGCCGGCTCAACTACGGGATCTCCGTTGATTTCGCGGTAACCGACCGTCCCGAAATACTGGCTCCACCGCGTGACAAATGATGTGGTGTCAGCCGAGAACCGACCGAGCAGAGGATCGTAATCGGTGCGCCAATCGACACCAAGATGGCCCTGGGGATTCAATTGCAGGGAGGATACGATCGGCGAATAATGCCGTGGCCCGGATATGAATGCGAATGGCGTCAGGTCCTCGGTTTCCGTGAAGACATTGCGTTGTCCCGGCCGCACTGCGCCGCCAAAGGTCGGATCGAAGTAGCGGTCCTGCAGCACTTGCCATGCGAGAATCTCGTTGACATTCCCGTTGCTGTCTTTAACGTACAAGCGATTTGTCAGGGAGAATTCCACCTGATTGGTGTCTGCCAGAATGTCCGTTTCATCAAAGCGGATGATGCTGTTGAAATTGTCGACGCCGTTGACATACTTGTAGGAAACTCGAGGCTCAATAACATGCTTCATCCGCTTGCCGAGCCACTTGGGAGCGGGAAACACGCGCTCAAGCGCAGGGAAGATCAAATCAACATCAGCCTCTCCTGCCTTCCGAAACAAGGATGTGCGGCTTACTTGGTTCGGCACGAGAGGCGAAAGCGAATCGCCGTAATAGGTGGCATCCAAGGCAATGCTGGGCACGAGTCGAAAACCTTTCAAACTGAAGGCCGTGGTCACGCGCGGTGTGAACTGCTCGCGATCCACCACATTGCTGGTCTGGAAATCCGGCTCCTGCCGCCGGAGCAAATCGGCGCTCGAATCGAAAGAAAACCACAACGGCAGCCAGTTATGCGAGATCTGGCGCTGCTTTCCAATTACCTGAAAGGCCGGGAGCTTCTGGATCGTGATGCTGTCATTCGGCAGAGTACTCTCGTACAATTCCTGGCGTTGGAAAGCGATGTTGAAGGTGTAGTCCCGGACGTGCTTTTGAAGGTAGCCCACCGAATCGGTTTCGTTGTAGATCGCCTCATTGAAGGACTGGGTGAACGCTTGGCGGAACAAGTATGAGCTCAAATAATTCAGGTCGAGCTTACCCTCCCATCCGGCTGGAAGCTCTGTTTTTGCGGTGAGATTGAACTCGAGGCCGCCTTGCTTGACCACCGAGCCATCGGGGTTCTTTGCGACCGTTCCATCCGGGTTCAGCTTTCCCCGGTCGTTTACCCCGTAAAGCATGAAATTAAAGTCGCTTTTCTGGGAGGGTTTCCCGCGAAAGTCGATTGTGTGGGCATATCCGCGCGACGTAAAATCCTGTATCCGATAGGTCGCGTCGTAACTACGGTTGATTGCCCAGTAGTAGCCTGCGCCGATCATGAATCCAAACAGAGAACTGTTGCCGATGTTCGGGGTCAAAAAACCGCTTTGCCGGTCATTCTGCCCTAAAGGACGATAAAAGATGGGCAAGTACAGCATCGGGACGCCTTTCAAGGTGAAGACGGCGTTACGCGCTATGGCCCGATCGTCCGGAATGATATCGAAGACGGGAGCATGCAATCTCCACCAGGGCTTCGGAACCCGGCAATCCGTCAGGAAGCCGTCGTGAACGACATAGCGATCCTTCAAGCGCTCCGCCCATTTCCCTTCGAAATAGAACGGCGTCGTCGTGATCAGGAGGCCTGGGCGAGGCACGATTTTTGTCGGTGAAGTCCCGCTGACTTTGTAAAACTTGCCTTCCTGCGTTTGGAGATTGTAGATGCCGTGATCGGCCTCGATCTTGTCACCGTTCACGAAATGTTCGAACTTCATGTGTCCACGCGCGTTCGCGACATGGGTGGCGCTGTTGTAGTCGATCTCGTCGGCTTCAATTGAAAACTGACTCGTGACGATCTTGGCGGGCATGCCCTTCGCGCTACGAAGATACTTCCACTGGCCATGCGACTCCTGAGTGTAGGCGTAAAAGCGGGTGTCATTGGGCGCGGGAATGTCGGGAGGTGCGGCGGGGGACGCGCGCATAGCAACCGGACACACGGCGGCGAACAAAAGACAAAACAGGCAAAAAAACAAAAAATAGCTAAAATGTTCGTGACAAAAGCCGACAATTCTGCTAGATACAGAAGTTGGGATTGTGTCTGAAACGGCGGACGGGTTCAACCGTAAACCGTAGCATGACCGGACTTGAACCCGCAAGGTTTCCGAACTCGACAGCGGAAAGATTTTAAGAGAAGAGATCACGATGACCTGTCAGGCCTGTCAGACCTGGAATTTAGACGACGAGCACCGTTGCCGGCGTTGCGGAAGACGGCTTCGGACGACGCCGACTCGTCTGCCGCGCGATTCCTATCCCATCGCGGCGACCGCGCTCGCCTATCGCCACGAAGAATTTGCGCAGCCGCAAGAGACGGAGAAACCTGTAGTCACCAACGCGGAGGCCGAACCGCAGCAGGTCCTGTTCTCCAACCCGCCGGAATCGCGGGTAATCCCCTTCGACCAGTTGGCGTCTCCGGCCGAGCGCGAATCAATTCGCGCGAGAGCGGCCCTCATCCCGCGGCTATCGCCCGTGAAGACCGGGAAGGTGGAAGTATCGCACCGAAAAGCGCGCCGCGGCGAAAACCAGCAGGAACTCGACTTTCTCGGTAAGGCCGATGTCATTGCAACACCCCAATCGACTATCGAGTGTGCCGCGCCGGTTGCACCTCCAGCTCTTCGCTTCACCGCCGCGACGATCGACGGTCTCATGATTTTCCTCGGGAGCGCCGTTTTTTTAGGTATTTTTCGCCTGGCAACCGGCGCACTGCCGCTCGACCACCAGGCGCTCATCGCTTATGCAGCGGGGGTGTTCTGCGTGGCGCTCAGTTACAAACTGGTGTGGTGCTTCGCGAATCAGGATAGCTGCGGGATGGCTGCGGCGCGTTTACGGTTGATCGATCTTGATGGCAATGTTCCCAATCGCCAGAGGCGCTTGTGGAGGGCCGCTGGTAGCCTTCTCAGTCTGGGCGCCGTGGGACTGGGGTTGATCTGGACCTTTGCGGATCCCGATGGATTGGCTTGGCACGACCAGATCTCCGGAACGTTCCCTACATTCATCGAAGACTGAAAAGCGTTCTTGCGCGCACCCGGAGCCTAAGCGGTCGTAATGTCGCTTGCCGGTATCAGCACGGCAGACATAGACCCTTTGGATTTGGGCATGCGCGGGTCTGCGCCGTAGGATTGAATTTGATCGCGGGCAAACTCCGCCTGCGGTAATTCGCAAGTGATAACGATCGTCTGCCCCGTCGTGTCCACTTCAACCGCGTGCTCGAAGGCAAACTGCTCGGAGTACAGAAACAACTTCTGGAGCATTTCCAC
>JAICLJ010000232.1 GCA_025927575.1 Bryobacteraceae bacterium
CGTCGACGCACCGTCAACGTTCATTCGCCAAACCTGATTATCGGTGCCATAAGATGGTGCGATATCGACCGGCGTTCCGTTCACTGTTTGGTTTCCGTACACATCCAACACTTTGCCAGATTGGAGACTTGTGATTTGGTAATACGGAAGCTGAACGAGTTGCCAAAGTTGATTATCGCTGCCGCTCCAACTCGCAATGTCTACCTTCGTGCCATCGGCGGATAGATTGTGGTAAACGTCCAAAACCTTGCCGGTCGCAGCGCTCACAATTTTGTAATATTGGCTATCGTAGGGCATTACTTGCCAGGATTGATTTGGCGCGCCATTAACGACGGTGGCAATATCAATAGGCGTGCCATCGGCGGTCTGCGCGCCAAACACGTCCATGGCCAAGCCACTGGCATTACTCAGTATGCGGTACGACTGCCCGCCGAGAGGGATCAGTTTCCATTCCTGGTTCGAGGTCCCAAAAGCGCTAGCTATGTCGATGGGTGTACCGCTTGCCATCAAATTGCCGTAGACATCCAGAACCTTCCCGGTTACTTTACTTACGATTGCGTAGTGGGGCAACTGCGTGAATCGCCAGATCTGATTCGGAGCCGAGAGCACCGGAGGAGCAATATCAACCTTTGCCCCGTCCGCTGTCTGAGCGCCAAATACGTCTAAAACTTTCCCGCTTTAGTCACTTATGACTCTGTAGGTGTCGGACCCCACCGATTCCAGTTGCCATTTCTGATTCGGTGTATTAAGGAAATTTGCAATATCCGTTGGCGTGCCGTCCGCGGTCAGGCTTCCGTAGACGTCTAGCACCCTTCCACTGGACTTACCCTGTATCTCGTACGTTTGCGATGTGTCCAGATCTTGAGCGTCGGTTTTGAGGGTTACTGAGAAAAAAAGCGCGATGAAAGTTGCAAGCAGGGCGCCTCGGCCAATTCGCTTATGGCGAGCGCGTTGAGATGTAACCGTTGATAGATGACGACGGGTGCTGTCGGAATGCGCAAAGAAAAAACAAATCGAATACTTAAAATGGAATTTAAACAAACGTCCCCTCCGAGAGACAATTGCAAATTGCCGGGTTACGCCCAGTTATGTCGGATTTCCCTACTATATATCGACTAAAACGTCAATTGCAAGAACAATCTCTTGGGTTTATTCCTAATCAGCAATGGCAGCGTGGGAATCGCATCGCCAAAGGACGACAGCGAAACAAATACCCAATGCCAACGCGCCTGGAGATGGAACCATGGCGATGCCAACGTGCCGGAGGTTTGTCGTGGTCGATCTACGCGAGCTGCTTCAGAATCTCTTCAAAGGCAATCGGCCTGTTTAATTCAGCTCCCTGAGCCACGGCCGGCCCGATCGCCAAAGCTTCGTTGTGATCCTCAAACCAGACCAGGAAGCGCGACTCTCCGGAACCGGAAAGCCTCTGCTGATTCAGCCACGTATAGTACGCGCCCATATCAGCATCAATGAGTGAACCCTCAGGGTCAAGGCCCGGCGTAAGGAGCGTTCCGGCCAGCACCTCTTTCATCGACCGCTCGCGTTGGCGAGGAGCAAAGCGCGCGAAAAGAGTCAGCGGCTGCGCACGCCGCAAAGCCTCGCGGGCCGCCCATTGTACGAAGGTTGTACTGTAGATTTGCGTTCCCGACCCCTCTGTCAGCAGGCTGATCTGGAACCGGTCGAGAATAGGATCGCCAGACATGGCTTTCGCGCCCAGGGTTTCGGGACGCATCTCGGCGAGCATGGTTCGCAGGGCCTCGGAACCCATGCCGGACTCATACGCCTTTTCGATCTTGTCCACCAGAACCGCCCGCACCGACTGAAGCGACGCATACGATATGGACGTCACGCCTGAATAAAATTCCACGTTGCTCGCACTTCCGTCGATGTACCAGTGGCCGAAAGGAAGCGGATGCGCGCGAGCACGCTCGTTCAGGAGGTTACTCAACAGCTTGTGTGCGTTTTCAGAGTTCACCTGCTTGAAGTAGACGCCCTGCGGCCGGAGCTTCCGAAACAATGGATGCTTGTTGACGCTGATTCCCTGGCCGACCAGGACAATGCCCAGCCTGGGCAACGGTAGAGGCTCGTGCCGTTCCGATGCATTTACTTTGTGAACGTAATCGACGGCCGCTGCGCGGAACGTGTCGATCTGGTGCGTGGCCCAGAGATGAGCCGAAAGCTGCTCCGAAAAAATGCCGGGTTTGTTGATCCAATCGAAGCTTTCCAGTTCCGGAGAGAGGCGCAGGCCCGAAAAGCTCGACATCTCCCGAGCGAGCTGCTCAGTCGAGAGCGATGCCAGGTAGGTAAACTGTTTATCCAGCTCCCTGCGCTCCGCCGGAAATTTCCAATCGTAAACGATCAATTCTTTGAGCAATAACGGCAAAAAGCCGAGTGGAAGCTGTCGCAGCAGAGCAATATGGCCAGCGGCCAGCCGCTTCGCTTCAGGAGGATAGTTATCGAACTGCTCGATTTGGATCTCACGCGCAAACATTACAGGACCTCGGTCAACGGCTGGCCTTGCGAGAACCTGGTCTGGAACCCGAAGAGGCCGCCCAGTGTCGGGACAAGATCCGTCGATTGCACGGGCCGGTCGACGACAACGTTCTCTCGAATGCCCGGCCCGAGCACCATCATCCAGGTCGTACGGGACAACTGGTCTCCGGTGCGGTGATGCTGGAATCCATTTCCGCCGGCGTCGGTGTCCGAATCTCGCCCGAAATCGGGAAGAATGAACATGGTTGTCTTGCCGGCGTACTCCGGTTCGCTTTCGATCGCGCGCCAGATTTCGGCGCAGAGACGGTCGGACCGCTGAATGCCGTTGATGTAAAGCGAGTATGCGCCCGCATGTGCCACATCGATATCGTGGAGCGTGATCCAAAGCAGGCTCGGCGCAAGTTGGCGCATTAATTGGCGCGCAATGTATACGGACAACTCATCCGGGCTATTAAGCGTCTTCGCGTGCGCGACGAAATCTGCCACCGACAGTTTCATCACCTCCGCCAACTCGTGAAGTTCGATCCCATTACCGCTAAGCTGCGGGGCATACAGCGGCGTTTCATAGTTGTCGCGGAGAAGGTGGTCGTATTTGTTGCCTTCGCCCGGCGCGAGCGCCGAGGCCAACAGCCGCTTCGGTAGAATAACGCCGGCTCCCAGACCCGCGCCGTAAGCGCGGTTGTCGCTTTCGCCGATACGGTTGAAGCCATTGCTCGGCGCGACCACCCAGGTATCGAACGCGGGCCGCTTCAGGTCCTTGCGGAAATACTCGAATACCGTAGGGTTATCCGGTGGAACGGCCGCAAAATTATTGAACGTTTCGTAAACCCCTGTCGCGAGGCTTGCCGTTGCGACGTAGTGGCCCAGAATGCCGCGGTTGACAACCTGCGTGAAGAACGTCGCCCGCGGGATCAGTTCATTCAGAAGGTGAGGGATATTCTCCTGGCCCTCGGGCATGAAGGTTTCTTCGTCGCGCGCTCCTCCACCAAAGGTAACGACGACGGCCTTACGGCCCTTTGGCAAAGCGCGTGCCCGGAGCGGAGCGAGGCCGAAGAGCGCGCCGGCGGCAGTCGCGCCTGTCGCTGTGCGCAGGAAATCGCGTCGGCTCCAGGAGATAGCTCGCGCAATCTCTTGAGGGCTCGAAAGCCGCCCCTTTAGTGGACCGTAACGAAAGATGACGCCCCTCCCACGCGGTCTTCGGTGACCGCTGCTTGACTTTTTTCGAATACTTCTTTTCTAGCACGATCTTTGATTTCGCGCTGCTGTAGGTGAGGCGCACGCAACGCTCGCTGGTTCCGGGATAACCTGGACGCTCCCTAGTACAGATGTCCGAGCTTTTCCTTCTTGATGCGCAGGTATCCGGCTGTGGATTCGAGGGGTGGGGCCACGATGGGCGTACGCTCAACCACCTGAATGCCGGCTGCCTCCAGCGCGGCGATCTTGTCGGGATTATTCGAGAGAAGCCGCACCTTATTGGCGCCGAACCATTTGATGATGGCTGCCGTCAGGGCATAGTTCCGCAGGTCAGCTTCAAACCCGAGCTGCTCGTTCGCTTCCACTGTGTCAAATCCCTGGTCTTGCAATTCATAGGCCCGCAGTTTATTCATGAGCCCGATGCCGCGCCCTTCCTGATTCTCGTAGATGAGCAGACCGCGTCCATCGCGCGCAATCTGGTCGAGAGCCAGTTCAAGCTGGGCCCTGCAATCGCAGCGCAGGCTGTGAAACACATCGCCCGTCAGGCATTGGGAGTGAATGCGGACCAGCGGAGCGCCCAGAGCCGGCGATATGTCGCCGAGCTTAAGCGCCACAGCCTCTTCCACCTGGCCGTCGCGCGATCCTTCAAACCCGAAAATGCGAAAGTGTCCGAAGCGGCTTGGAAAATCTGCTTCCGCAGCTTTGCGAAGCGTAAATTGCGACAAAATTCCTCAGTCCTGCCGTAGGCGACAGCGGCACAAGTGGACACTGAGATCCTTGAGGATCAACAGCTTACTCGTATTACCAACAGCTTACTCTTATTATAGGGTTCGGTCTATTAGGCGCCGATTCCGTCCGTCCCACATGCTCGAAGAGCAACATCTGGTTTCGTTACTCGTGAAGATTGCCGTGGCCGCTTCGGTCGCGAGCATCCTGATGCGCTTTCGCCATATCCAGCGAATCCTGCTCAATGACCAGAGGACTATCGGCGAGCGCCTGCAACTGGCCTTGATTCTGTCTTTTATCTTCGGCGCGGGCGAGACGGCGCGCGTCGTCGCCCCGAATCAATATCAGGCGATCGATCTGGCTCTCGAAAGCGCGATTATTGCGGGGATGCTGGCGGGCTACGTGAGCGGCATGGTTACAGGGTTACTCGTATCCATTCCCGCGTTGCTAGTGGGCGAGCGCATGTCCATGCCGTTCTTCGCGGCCGCGGGCGTCCTCGGCGGATTGATGCGAGATCTGGCGCCCGATAAAGAAGATGTCTGGTACTTCTCTGCCTTTATCGATCTCAACTTATACCGCGTCGCTCGCGAGGCGATCCGCCGTGGAACCATCCTCGAACGGCGAGCGATTCAGCGGTCCGCCTATAATCTGGTCTGCACCGCGGCGATCGTTACGACCGAGTTTCTCCGAATTGCGCTTGCCACCGAATTCCCGGTTCACGGCACGTTTTCCATCGCCAGAAACTGGTCGGGCGACATCGTCGTGCATTTCGTAGCGCTCGCAGCCACAACCCTGTTCTGTGTTTCCATTCCTATTCGCATTTGGGCGACGGCGCGCGCGGAAAAGAAGCTGGCGGCTCAACAGGCGCGGCTGACGGAAGCGCGGCTGGCGGCTCTGACGAACCAGATCAATCCCCATTTTCTCTTCAATACGCTGAACTCAATCGCGACGCTTGTGCGGCTCGATCCCGATAAGGCGCGCAGTATGATTTACAAGCTTTCCAACATTCTGCGCCGCCTGCTCCGGCAAACGGATAGCTTCTCGCCGTTGCGCGACGAGATCAAGTTTATCGACGACTACCTCGGAATCGAGCTGATTCGCTTTGGCGACAAACTCCGATTCGAAAAAGAGGTTGATGACGATGTGCTGGACCGGTTGGCGCCGAGCATGATCCTACAACCAATCGTGGAAAACTCGATCAAACACGGGCTCGCAAACAAGGTGGGTGGCGGGACGATCCGGCTTCGAATATGGCGCGATGCGTCGCGGCTCCATATGGTTATTGAGGACGATGGCGTCGGCATCGAAGAAGCCAAGTTGATGAAATTGTTCGAGCAGGGCATCGGCGTGAGCAACGTGAACGAGCGCCTGAAGGTGCTGTTCGAAGCCAACTATCGGTTTACCGTCGATAGCGCGCCAGGGAAGGGAACGAAGACAACCATCGAGATTCCCGTGTTCGATATCGACCGGTCGATTACGTTGAAGGCAGCAGCGGAATAAGTCGAACGCGAGACAGAGCACGTTATGGCACACTCTCCATATGTATAGTCCGGCGCAGTTTGCAGAGAACCGCATCGAACTGCTCCATGCGTTTATCCGGCAAAACCCTCTGGCCGTGCTCGTCAGCCACGATTCCACAGGCCTGGAAGCCACACATGTGCCGATGGTCCTGGACGCTCAACCGGAACCTCATGGACTGTTACGCTGCCATTTGGCGCGTGCGAATCCTCAGTGGCGGATGCTGGCCTCCTCGCCCTCCGTACTCGTCGTCTTCCGAGGCGCGCATCATTACATCACCCCATCCTGGTACGCGACGACAAAGGAACATGGGAAAGTCGTGCCGACCTGGAACTACATCGCCGTTCATGTTTATGGCCAAGCCCGATTGATTGAAGAACAAGCCGGCCTGCTCCGGCATCTGAGAGAACTCACCGACCAGAGCGAAGCGGCATTCGCTCAGCCGTGGAGTGTTGACGATGCCCCGAAAGATTACATCCATGCGTTGAGCACAGCCATTGTCGGCGTTGAAATTTCGATCGTGCGAATCGAGGGCAAATGGAAGGCGAGCCAGAATCGACCGATCGCCGACCGGCAGGGTGTCATTGATGGACTTGAGACTCTTGGCTCGCCACAGAGCCTGGAGATGGCCGAGATTGTGAAAGAGCGGCTGTGATTCCGGATTTGTCGGGCGGTTATTCCGAGATGCCGCGGCGATTGAGAAGCAGTATGCAGGCGCCCGTGCTGGTTACGCGCGC
>JAICLJ010000082.1 GCA_025927575.1 Bryobacteraceae bacterium
CGACGTTGCGTCCCGCATAATTCCATTCGCCGCCGACTGCGCCCAACGTGCCAGGTCCGGCCTCTTCAGATGGTTGAAAATCACCCATGCCCTTCAGTGCGGTATTGGTTGATGGATTCAGATCCGCAGAACCACCGATCATGTTCGGAATGTGCTTCGCCAGCGCATTCATGACTTCGCCGCCCGCAGCGCGCGTGGCGATCGGCTTATCCGTGGGCTTCCACGAAGGCAGATCCGCCGCCCAGTTTTCCGGGAGCTTGCCGCTGCGGATCATCTCAAATTCCTTGGCTTCGTTCGGATAATCCTTCGCGTAGGCCGCGAATTTCTTCTCCCACTCCTGTTGCGCCTTGGCGCCCTTATCGATGGCAGTCCGGAACTGCTTCACCGCATCCTCGGGCAGGAAGAATTTGTCCATGGTCGGCCAGCCGAGCGCCTTCTTTGTGGCCTGCAGCTCTTCTTCACCGAGCGGACTGCCATGCGCAGAAAAATTGTCCTGTTTTTTAGGGCTGCCGTACCCGATATGACTGCGGGACAGGATTAAGGACGGCCGGTTGGTTTCACCCCGCGCCTCTTCGATCGCGGCACCTATGTCTTCGGTGTCGTTACCGTCCTTCACGCTTCGCGTATGCCAGCCATAGGCTTGAAATCGTTTCGCTACGTCTTCGGTGAAGGTTAAATCGGTGCCTCCCGCGAGTGAGATGTGGTTCTGGTCATACAAATAAATCAATCGCCCAAGCCTCAAATGGCCCGCCAGCGACGCAGCTTCATGGGTAATGCCTTCCATCAGGTCGCCATCGCTGCAAATGCAATAAACATAGTGGTCGACGATGTTATGGCCGGGGCGGTTATATCGAGCCGCCAGCCATGCTTCCGCGATTCCCATTCCGACGCCGTTGCCGAAACCTTGCCCTAGCGGCCCCGTGGAGACTTCGACGCCGACCGTGTGCCCGCGCTCGGGATGGCCCGGGGTTTTGCTGCCCCACTGGCGGAAGCGCTTCAATTCTTCTAGCGGAAGATCGTAGCCGGTGAGAAAAAGCAGGCTGTAGAGCAACATTGACGCGTGTCCGGCTGAAAGCACGAAGCGGTCCCGGTCAAACCAGTTCGGATCCTTGGGATTGTGTTTCAGATACCGATCCCATAGCGTATAGGCCATGGCCGCGGCGCCCATCGGCATTCCCGGATGCCCGGAATCGGCGTTCTGCACCGCATCCGCGGACAGTATGCGAATGGTGTTTATGCATAAATCTTCGAGCGTTTGCGTTTCAGTGGTTGGCAAGTTCTTTTTCCTTTCATTGCGCCGGCAGCATCTACGAAGCTCGATGCCTTCCCGTTTGACGCGCGTCTGGATCGAATATTCCTAACTCTACTTTTGCATCTTCAAATTTCGTTGTGGCAGTGGAAGGGCCATATTCCATTATCGAGTCGTGGTTTCGACGATCTGGCTTCGCGCTAAGGCAACCAGAGTCAGAGCAGCCGTCTGTGTGTGCGCCGGATTGCGATACAATTTCTCAGTTTGAAACTAAATCGCCGTACTTTTCTAAGACACAGTTCCGCGGCGGGATTCGCGGTCGCAGCGTCCGCTTCCGCGGCGGAGACTCCGACATTACCGAAAGGTAAGTACAAACCGGGGCGAATTCCGAACGAATACAGCTTGTTTTTGCCGCGGGAACGCGAAGCTCTGGCAAAGCCTCCGTCGGTCGCATCGATTGATGAGAGCGGTGTGTCGGCAACGCTCGGCTCGCAATCAAAGCAACTGAAGCGGGGCGATGCGATTGACGGGTGGCATCTGCTGGCGGTCGCGGACATGAATGGAACGGCAACGGCGATTTTTGAAAAGCACGTTACGTACCAGGGCGTCATCGCTTACGTGACAAAGGCCGAAGGCGTCATCGACCGGATCCCGAAGAAGATTGGCAATCTTTCGAAAATCAGGCCGCGCCCCATCAACACTCCTCATGGCGTCCGGCTCACGCGCGGATCTCATTATGTTCCCGGCCCGGACGAAGCCGGGCAATATATTTTGAATTCATCCGAAGATCCTTGCTTCGAGAACGTCGCCGCACTGGGGAAAGAATACATCGGGTGGACGCTGGTCGCCAATCAGCAAGCCGGCCCGCTGCGCTCGCTTTTGCTTGAGGCCGACGGCACATCGCGCCAGATCAATGCGCATCCGGAGGGGCAGGGCCTCTGGGCGCCCGATCTCGCCGGGGCTGTCTTCGATCCGGCGCGCTTCTTCCCTGGAGGCAATCCGCAAATATATGCGTATGTTCCAGGCTATAGCAAGCGCACGCTGTTGGGAGGTTTCCTGCCGGTTGCGGATATCGGGGTCTGGAATCCGGAATACGGCGCGGGCTATGAGGCAATGACGCTGCTTCCTGACGGCGTCGACGCTAAACCCCTAGGCCGCATCCGCATCACCGTTCCGAAAGAAATGGCAAAGGCCGCTTTCGAGCGCGAAACCGTGCTGGTGGATGCGGATGGGACCGCCTATCTCGATCGTTACTGGAACACGTCGGCCGAAGGTTTCTACAGCGCGCTCGCCGGTGTGTGGAACTACTGGCGGCATTTCTTCGAAGACCACATGGATGTCGAGATCCCCGACTCGTGGCTGCTCGATGCCGCGCGCGCCGGGATTACCCTGTCCCGCTGCAGCTACCGCGGACTCGAACCTACATATCAAATTGGGCAAGGCGCGTACACCAAAATACCGGAACGCAGCCATGCGCTGTTTCCGGTCGCCCATTACGAATTTATCTGGGCTCAGCAACTCTGGAATTTAGCGGAAGAAAGTGAACCATACTTTCAGCATTACCTCGACCACTACATCCTGCCCGACGGCAATTTCGTCTACAACACGCAGGACCAGGTGGAAGGACCGCTGAACACGGGCGTCTTTCTGGCTAATTCAGCGCGCTCCTACGATTACACAAAGAATCTGGAACAGCTTCAGCGCCGCCTGCCCGTGCTTCGCAGGATGATCGCTTACGTGCTGGATCGCTACCAGTACAGCAAGACCGCATTCCCGGTCGACGATCGGCGGCATGGGCTGATCTGGGGATCGCCAGAAGCCGATCTGGGCGATCCGCAAAACGATTTTCCCGAATCGCACCCGTATTACTATCAGAACGCGGCATGGACGTGGCGCGGCTTGCGAGAACATGCGCGGTGTTTGGCCCGCGCGGGCCGCGATCATAATTTGCAGGATTTGCAGGACGAATCGGCGAAAGTCGGGGCGATCGCGGAACAGATGCGCGGCGACATCGAACGGTCGCTGCGGGCTACCATCGCGGCGGGAGACGCGAACATGCGCCAGTCGGCGATTACTCCGTTCAGTCCAGACGACATTCACCACAAACCTACGGAGTTATCCAGCTACGAGAACCACAGGTTCATGATGGACTGGTTCACTGCCGATTGGGGCGATCCCGCGCTTGATCTTGGCCACCTGAAACATCGCGAATTGGCGGGCGAGGAGATAGTCGGGCTGAACACGGACGGCAATAGTTACCGAAGCTCCAATTTCATGGAGCACGGCACGCTGGCCATACGCATTCGCCAGGAAGATTACCGGCCGTTTTTGCTGACCTTGTATGCGCTGGTTTGCTATGCGGCTGACTCTGGAAACCGCTACGCGCCCGAGGATGCGTACATTCCGGGCAGCTATCCCGGTGAAGGCAGCCCGTACGGGTGGTCCGCTGTCGTCAATAGCGAGTTGCAGCCGACCTTGGGCCTGCGGTGG
Source organism: Bryobacteraceae bacterium (assembly GCA_025927575.1). Taxonomy (GTDB): domain Bacteria; phylum Acidobacteriota; class Terriglobia; order Bryobacterales; family Bryobacteraceae; genus KBS-96. Next base: position 3,740 of record JAICLJ010000082.1, read on the forward strand.
CTGCTCTGCTACGAAGAGAACAACAAAGAGGTCTGCCATTTGCAGAAAGCCGCCCCGAAACACTGGTTCGCGGCCGGGCAAAAGATCCGCGCCGGTAAGTGTCCGACACGTTTTGGGTTGATTGGTTGGACGACGAATGCAGTGAGCGGCGATGAATGGCACGTTGCTCTCGATATCCCGCATGGTTTTGAAGGCGATCTTGTCATCCATATTCATCCACCGGATGGGCGGGCGCTGAAATCATCAAGCGCTGGGGCCGTAAGCCGGGACCGCGTTACGATCGAGCGAAGCGCGCTGCAAGGGTCCAAGCAAATAGAAATCACGGTCCGTTGAGCCCGCTCGGCGTGTTTCATCGGCAGTGATACGATGGCTGAACTTAGAACGCAATGGCTTCAGAAGTCCGCCTACCCCCTATCGTGAATCAGAAACCGAGCCATGCCCGCTACTGGGTGGTCGGTTTCGCCGTCGCGCTCGCCATACTTTCCTACATTGATCGCGTGCTGATGTCGCAGGCCATGGCCGGGCCGAAGGGTATCGCGGCGGAACTTCATCTGCAGCCCTGGGAACGCGGTTATGTCTTCGGAGCGTTCGCCATCGCCTATGCGCTATTCGAGATGCCCAGCGGCTGGTTGGGCGACTGGTTGGGTCCACGCAAGGTCTTACTTCGCATCGTCATCTGGTGGTCCAGCTTCACGGCGATCACCGGCGCTGTTTGGAGCTTCTCCTCTCTCGTGACGGTGCAGTTTCTCTTCGGGGCCGGCGAAGCAGGCGGCTTCCCGAACCTGACGAGGGCTTTCAGCACATGGCTGCAAAAGCACGAGCGAACAAAGATGCAGGGAATTATGTGGACCGCTGCGCGCTGGGCGGGCGCGGTCACTCCTCTGCTGGTCGTGCAAGTGCTGAAAGTCACTACCTGGCGATTCGCATTCCCAATATTCGGCTCACTCGGCGTGATTTGGGCAGTTCTGTTTTACCGTTGGTACCGCGACAGGCCGGAAGATCATAAGTCGGTGAATGCAGCGGAACTAGAACTGCTGAAGGAAAACAGAGGGCTCAGTGGAAGTCATGGCGACGTCCCCTGGCGAAGGCTCATCGGCTCCAAAACCGTCTGGCTGCTTTGGGCGCAATATTTTTGCTTGTCATACCCCTGGTACTTCTACATCACCTGGCTCCCACAATTCTTACGCAGCCGTTACCCGCTCATGTCGGACGACCAGCGCGCACTCCTTGCGTTTGTCCCTTTGTTTTGCGGCGGCCTTGGATCGCTTTCGTGCGGATTGATCGCGCCGCGCGTGGAACGCTGGACGGGCAGCATCGGCCATGCCCGGCGTTTACTGGCGATCATCGGGTTTTCAGGAGCGGCCGTTGCGCTGTGCATCACCATCCAGATGCGCGGACCCTTGATGATGATCTCGTTCCTCGGGCTCACGAGCTTCTTCAACGATCTTGTGATGCCAGGTTCGTGGGCAACCTGCATGGATGTCGGTGGCCGCTTCGCGGGTACTGTGGCCGGTTCCATGAACATGATGGGGAATATCGCCGGGTTCGTGGCGCCCGTCGTGGGTGGCTACATCCTTCAGACCACCCATGGCCATTACGAGATCTTCTTGTATTCGATGGCGGGCATGTATCTCCTCGGAGTGCTCTGCTGGCCGTTTATTAATCCGACGAAGCCGCTGGAAGCAATCGGACAAGAGACATGATGATGGGCATCGCCGTATTTCGGCTGCTCCTTGCGAGCATCGTCGTAACTTCCCTTTCTGCACAAGCCGCTGATAACTCCCTGCGACGGGAGATGCTTGCGGCCCATAACGCCGTTCGCGCAAAGGTGGGTGTACCTGCGCTGACGTGGTCGAATAAACTTTCCGGCGTGGCACAGCAGTGGGCTGATGAATTGATTGCCCGGAACCAGTTCGCGCACCACCCGAACCCGCAATATGGCGAGAACCTGTTCGAGATCTCAGGCGCCTCGGCAACTCCATCGCGTGTTGTGGATGCGTGGGCGTCCGAAGCAAGCAATTACGACTACCATCAGAACACCTGCCGCGGGCGGTGTGGTCACTACACGCAGATCGTCTGGCGTGACACAAAGAGTGTCGGTTGCGCCGTCGCGAGAGGGCACACCCGGGAAGTCTGGGCTTGTGAATACGAACCGCACGGCAACATAGCCGGCGAAAAGCCTTATTAATCGCGCCGGAAGAAACTAAACCGGCACCCGGATTGTCCACATAGTGGATACGTCGCTCGTAAACCGATTCGAGCGGCAAACGTGGAGCGTCGACATGAAGAAACTAGCTGCCTTCGTCATTGCTGCCTCACTGACCGGGGGACCCGGAGCGCTGTTCGCTCAAAGCGCAAGCCATCCGGATCAGCAGCAGCAGAAAGAAGAGAGTTCCAATCCAGAAAGTACACAAGCCAAAACCGCAAAGAAACAAAAGAAGCGCGTGCAACAGCAAACCCATGAAAACGACGGAAAGAAGAAGAGCAGCAAGAAAGATAAACAGCAAGATCAACAAAGCCATAGCAATCCGGAGAAGCCGCCGCAGTAGCAGCGGCGCTGTTGTGGACGGGATGTCGCCAATCGCTGGCCTGACGTCAGCTAGACCCTGTATGCGCTCCGCACCGGAGGGGTCACATATTCGTTTGCCTTTTCCGAACTCGTAATGCGCATCTTCTCCGTGTCCCACTCCAGAAGTTCACCCGGCAAACGTTGCGCAATGCAGCCCAAAAGAAACGCCTCCGTCACAGGCGCTTCGCTCTCGAAATTCGCCTTGGGACTTGGGCCGCCTTTGCAGGCGGCGATCCACTGGTCCACCGCCAGATCGCGGTGATGTTCTTGCCGGACGGCGGGCGTTCGGTACTTCGTCGATTCGGGGTAAACTCTGGGATGTTGACCGTTGAATCCGCCCAGCAGGACACCTTTGTCTCCAACGTACAGAATGCCTTCGCCCTCTTCACTGTTTTCAAATAGCTGCTGATCCTCCTTATGGAGGCCCTTGGGGCGGGGCGGCTTGAGTCCACCGTCATACCAGGACATGCGCAACGCCGGACGTGAATCAACAGCCGGAAAATTCAAGTACACGATTGACGCTTCCGGAAACGTCTCGTCGTAGCGCGGCGTCGTGCTCGATCCCACCGAAACCGGCGGCGTCAGATTCAGAATTGTGAAAACACCGGCAAAGCTGTAACAACCCATGTCGCCGAACGAGCCGTCGCCGAAGTCGTACCAGCCTCGCCACACAAACGGAAGGTAAGCCTTATTGAACGGGCGTTCCGGCGCGGGCCCCAGCCACATGTCCCAATCGAAGCCCTCTGGAATGGGATCCACCGCCTTCGGGCGCTCGATCCCCTGCGGCCAATACGGACGGCTCGACCAATTGTGGACTTCGCGAACAGGTCCGATAGCACCATCGGCAATCCATTCGGCAATGAGCTTCGTGCTATCCGTCGATGGATTGTTGATCGCTACGGAGGTGGCAACCTTCGTCTCGCGAGCGACAGACGCTACCCGGCGCGCATCGGCAATGCTGTGCGTCATCGGCTTCTGGCAGAAAACGTGTTTGCGCTTCCGCATCGCAGCAATTGAAATCGCCGCGTGCCAATGATCCGGTGTCGCCACGTAGACGGCATCGAGATCTTGCTGCTTGGCGAGCAACTCACGATAATCTTTATATGCGCCGCATCCTTTGTAGGCGCCGGAAGCCGACCCTTTGCGCGAGCCATAGTAAGCTTCCACCAAGCGCCGCGCCGGTTCGCGGCCGCCCATTCCCAAGCTGGTTCGAAAGTTATGGGTGAGTTGCGCTTCACCAGGGGAAGCCAGATCTTCGCCCCAGTTCTCATAGCCTGGCCCCAGCAGGCGGCGCGCGGACTTTAATAGAGCGTTGTCGCCATACTCGGCATAGTCCTTGCTCTGTTGGTTGCAATCGCAAACCGCGACAATCTGCACGTCCGGCCGGGCCAGCAATTCCATCGTGATCGCCTGACCTTGCCGTCCTAGCCCGATGGAGGCAATCGTCACTTTATCGCTCGGCGGCACATAACCGACGCCTCCCAAGACGTGACGCGGAACAATCACAAACGACGTTGCCGCTGACACCGCGCCTCGCAGCAGATCGCGGCGCGAAGCGCCTGTTTGCTCGATTGTTCCGTTCTTCATCGCGTTACCCTCCAGGTAGGAAAATTTAAGGTTAGTGCTTCAACTGTCGTTAGAAGCGTTGCGATGATAGCTTATCAATGATGCAGGCAAACGGTGTAGGCGCGCAGCACGCTTATCGTACTTTTCGATTTCGCAGTCTTTGCCGCCGCCGCTTGCGAAGCTTTATTTATAGCGCAGCGAGATCAAGAGCTGGCCAAAGAATGATGCGGATTGCAACTTCAGGTCGGTCGAGTACGCCGATGTCTGCCGGATCCTAAGTTTGGGTGGGGCACACGCTTCGTCTGCGCGCGGCTCCCAGCCACGCTCCCCGGATCTTGCTGAATTAGCGAAAAGCCGGGCGAGGCGCCCGGCGCAGGCCAAGGGCCTGCCCCACAAACAAATGCTCGAATTTGGGAAAACTAAGTGACATTGGACTAAGAGTCTGCGCCACGCGAAAGCTCTTTTTGGCAGCGCGGGCTTTTAATCTGCTGCGTCGAGATTCATCAAGCCCGAGGTGCCTCAAAATCATTCGTATCGTTCCCCGCCGCTACACCTTCACGTTCAGCTTTTTCACCTGATCGGCAATATACTCCGATGTGCGCCAACCGAGCGCGCTAATCGTTAACGTCGGGTTCTTATCGGCATTGCTGACGAACGGAGCCGCATCGGTGATAAAGAGGTTCTTGCAATCCCATGCCTGGCAATACTGGTTCAGCACCGAAGTCTTCGGATCGTCACCCATCTTGGTCGCGCCAACTTCGTGAATGATTTCGCCGCCGCGAGAAATCCCCCATCGATCCTCCGGCCCGGCACTGTTGGTCACGATGCCACCGGCCGTCTCGATAATTTCTTTGAAAGTCTCCTGCATGTGTTTCGCCTGCAGAAGCTCGTCGTCGCTCCATTTGAAATGGAACCGAAGCACCGGGATGCCCCACTGATCGACCGTGTTGGGGTCGATTTCGCAGTAGCTGTTCTCGTTCGGGATCATTTCGCCGCGGCCTGCAAAGTAGACATCAGCTCCGTAGATCTTGCGTAGATTTCGCTTCAATTCCACGCCGTAGCCGCCTCCAAGCAGTTGCTCCGAGCCGCTGAGCACTCCGGATTCCGGGAGGCCGCGGCCACCGCCAATCTCGATGTGATAGCCGCGCGCGAACGGCATTTTGTTGGCTTTCTGCTCTTTGTAGAGCCACCAGGGCATGTACATATGCATGCCGCCGACGCCGTCTTCGTTCTCCGGTGGCAGGTCTTGAAGGATGGGCAGGAACCCACCGACTGCCGAACCGACCGTATCCATAATGTAACGGCCGACCAGTCCCGTCGAGTTGGCCAAGCCGTTCGGGAACCGGCTGCTCTTTGAATTGAGCATGATCCGTGCTGTCTCGCAACAGCTTGCGGCGAGTACAACGATTTTGCCGTAGACGGAAACTTCGCTGCGTGTTTTCTTGTCAACGTAAGAAACGCCGCGCGCGAGTCCGTCGGGCCCCACCAGAACCTCGCGGACCATCGCGTTATTGCGGAGTTCGAGATTGCCGGTTTTCATGGCAGGGAAGATGTGGACGCCGGGCGAGTTGAAGTTCGCGTTCACACCGCAGGAACGTCCGCATTGCGCGCAATAGTGACAGGCCGGTCTTCCGTGGATGGGCTGCGTCAGGATTGCTAAGCGCGACGGAATACAAGGAATGTTGAGCTTGTCGCTGGATGCTTTAATGATCTTTTCATAGCCTCGCGGCGCGGGCGGCGGTTGAAATTGGCCATCCGGCGTGTTCTCTAAACCTTCTTTCGATCCGAAGACTCCGATCAGCTCCTCGGCTTTGTCGTAATACGGCGCGAGATCGTCGTAAGTAATGGGCCAGTCGAAACCCTTGCCGTCGCGGCTGTAGGGCTTGAAATCGTATGGCCCCATACGCAGCGAGATACGGCCGTAGTGATTCGTGCGGCCACCGAGCATGCGCGCGCGCCACCACATCCAGTCCGATCCAGGAGCGTTGGTATAGGGTTCGCCCGGCACCTGCCATCCCCCTAACAACGTCGCGTCGAAATAGCCGAACGGCTTCTCGTTGCTCGATGCGGCGCGGTGAGGAGCATTGTAGGGCCAGTCAAACATCCTGGATTGCTTGGTGCAATCGAAAAAGCCGCCTGCTTCGAGCAAACAGGTTTTGGCGCCAGCGTTTGCAAGCACTTGCGCCGCGACTCCGCCTCCCGCTCCGGATCCGACAATGACAACGTCGTAGCTCTTCGAAGCCGCCTTCACTTGTGCCATGGAGTAGTCCGCCTTACAGGTCCATGGTAATCCTGGGCGACTCACCGGGTGCGCGCCGGTAAATTGAATGAAGCGGGCGCGATAATGAGGAGCGAAGCGTGACCAGCGTCGGAGGTTAGCCGAGAATTTGTTTGCTCCGCAGCACTTGTTCGAGTTGCGCGTCGCCAGGTTCAACAAGGATCTTACCCGCTATATCCAGAGTGGGCGTGCGCTCTTTGCCGCCATTCTGGCCGCGCACCCACTGGGCAGCGGCCCGATCCGCCTCAATATCGATGTAGTCGTATAACACACCACGGCGGTCCAGATATTCGCGCGTGTCCTGCGTCATCTCACACGCATCAGTACCAAAAACCTTAACCTGTGACATGCTGCTCCCGCATATTGAATACGATTTGAGGAAAAGCGTTACTTGCGGGAAATCGCAGCGAAGGGATGCCGTGGCTTCAACGAACGAGAGACGCGGTTCGCGCGGAAGCGGTTTTGCCTTCAGCTGCCGGATGCCTCAGTTGCGCATCGAGCACGGGTTTCAATGCCTCCAGCGCGATTGCCCCGTTGTAACGCTGCCCATTGATAAATAAGGTCGGCGTGCCTTCCACTCCCGCGCGATCACCGTCCTGAATGTCTCGAACCACGGTCTGTTTGGTTTGAGGCGAATCTAGATCGGCTTCAAAGCGCTTCATCTCCAAACCAAGACCCTTCGCGATGCCGAGAACAGAAGGACGTGATAGATCCTGACGATGGGCGAACAGAGCATCGTGCATCGGCCAGAACTTGCCCTGTTTGTTCGCCGCTTCCGCCGCCAAGGCGGCAAAGGCGGCCTGGGAATGAATCTCCAACGGATACTCCTTGAAGATTAGTTTTACCTGTGTCGGGTACGCTTTCAGCAGCGCATGCAGTTGAGGAACCGCTTTGACGCAGTATGGGCATTGAAAATCAGAGAATTCGATCAGCGTTACGGGAGCATTCGAAGGACCGATAGCCGGGGCGCCGGCTACGGGGATCGATACCGGATCGTCGAGCAGACGCGTATCCTGCTGAGGTCCTTGCGCGAACTTGGATTTCATGGAGGCGGCCAATGCCTCCTCCCCGGTCTTCCCCGCTTTGATTGAGCTGACGATTACCGACGCCAAGCCGTGACTGTAATAGCAACCCGGATCCTTAACACGACATTCCGCCGTTTTCATGCCACACGCGCAAGAACAATCCTGTTCGCGCATGACCTTCAACACGGTCGCTTTCTGAGCAGCGGTTAGGCCCGAAAGATCGACTCCGGGCAGCGACGATTGGGTTTTCCAGTCCTGGGCGCTCAACAGAGCGGCACTCAACACACACAGGGCCGCAATTTTTCCAAGACCCAGAGACAAGGGCGTCATGTTTATATTGTAGAGACAACGCGGGCAGCCTGCGTGATCCGGGCGATTCCGACCATCGCGGTACGCTTTAAAATATGCGCAGCTTCGCGATCGCGTTCCTGGCGCTTCTCGCTTCCGCAGCCGTGCCGGGGGAAGCCGCTTCCCTGCCCTCCTGCGATGCGGGGACGGCGAAGTACAGTCCGTGTGAACTGCGCTTCGAATGGAACCAGGGCGAACTCCCGCCGGGCAAATCGCCGTTTCGCGATGAACTACTGAACGTAGCATTCCGCGGACCCGATGCGAAGACGTTCCTGATTCCGGCGTTCTGGGACGGCGGCCGGGTGCTTCGCGTCCGCTTTACTCCGAATCAGGCGGGCACGTGGACATATCGCGTCACTTCCGTCGTGAAGCGCTTCGATCATCATCAATCGACCTTTGCGGTTTCGGACGACAGCGCTCCCGGGTTTGTCGCCGTGGCGAATGTCCGGCATTGGTGGACCGATAACAAACAGCCCCATCTCTGGATGTCGGCGGAAGCACAATGGCTCAACCTGGATGACGCCAGTTTTAGGAAATGGGCCGATGCGCGTAAAAGCGATGGGTTTACCCACATTCGCGGCATCCTGCTGACGGAGAATAGCCATGCGGGCAAGCCGTTTTCGTCGAATTCTGAACCAGACACGGCTTATTTTTCGGCTCTTGATGATCGCGTGCTCTATGCAAACGGCCTTGGGCTTACGCTCGATCTGATCCTCGCCGACAGTTCGTTCCTCAAGACCGGCGCCATGGACACGCCTCAGCAACTCGATCCCATTATTCGCTACCTTGTTGCCCGGTACGGCGCGCTGAACGTTTGCTGGCAAGGCATACAGCACTTCGAAGATCAACATCACTCCCGCGCTCTGCTAGAACAGATCGGTTCCCTGCTCGGCAAGTACGACAGCTTCGGTCATCCGCGGTCTACCGATGCGCGACAGACCTCATCCATGCTGCTGCGCGATGGCTGGGAGAACTACATTATTGAAGCGTCCGCCAATCCGCAACTCGGCGATGTGGAGCGCCAGATTACCGCCGCTCCGCAGATTCACATAATCCAAGGCATTGAACCGAACGCATTCCGTCATGAGCTGTGGGCGGCCACGACCAATGGCGAGTACCCGACCATGCGCTTTGAGGCGTCCCAGAATGCGGCCAATATCGAGGCGATGCGTGTTTGGTTCAAGATTATGTCGAATGTCCGCCACTGGGAATTTGAGCCTTTCTTCGACGTGGACGGCGCGCGCTGCGCGGGGCTCGACAATGTGGAGTATCTGCTGTATGCGCAAAAACCCGGAATCGTTGAAATCACTTTCCCGGAAAAACACAAATACGATGCGCATTGGATCAATCCGGCATCGGGCGAGACAATCGAACTGAAAGATGTGAAGCAGGATGCGTTCAGCGAACCGACTCCTGGCGGCCAAGGCGGCTGGCTGCTGCAATTCGAACGAACTGGAAAGAAGGCGTCAATGCTGAAAAGCTATAGATTCGAATCGGTATCGGCACCTATTCAGGAAATCGAACTTGACCCTGCCAAGGTTCCATTCGAAATTGTTGAGCCGCGCGGCCACGAGATAGACGCCGGCAAGCAGGCTCCATACGGAGTGAAGATGACGCGAGCCAACCGTGCGACGCGGAGCATGGAATATCTTTGGACAGGAGAAATCGTCGCGGAGGGCGAAGGGCCTCGCGTGATCGCGCTCGGCGCCTCCGGCTCGTTAGATTTTCCCATTCAGCTCATGAAAACGAAATCGGCTCTGCTGAACGTGACCGTCAGCGCAATCAACGCGGTTGGCAAAGCGTATTCGATCGCAAAGGTATATCAGATTTCGCGGTGATCATTCTTGCGCTCGACACCACCACGGAATTTGGCAGCGTGGCTCTGAGGATTGACGGCCGGACCGCAGCGGAGATTCCGTTGCACAGCCCGGACGGGTTCGCTCACGTGATCTTTGGGCATATCGACCAGGTTTTGAAGCGCACGGGAATTGCGCTCGAAACCGTGGATTGCTTCGGCGCGGCCGCCGGTCCCGGCTCGTTCACCGGTGTGCGCGTGGGGCTTACCGCGGCGAAAGGATTGGCGGAAGCGCTGAACAAGCCGGTGTCGGCCATCTCCAACCTACGAGCGCTGGCGTTTTTCGGAAGTTCGGATCGCCGCGCCGTGCTTCTGGATGCCCGCCGGGGTGACGTATACGCCGGGCTGTATAACGGAGCGCTCCAACCGATTCAGCCGGAGGTAGTAAGCAAACTGCCAGTGTGGTTGGAACAGATCACTCCCGATTGCGAATTTATAACTACGGCCGGAGCGCCGTTCCGGGCAGCGCTGAGAGGTTCGCGTTTTGACGGGAGCACGTGGACTGAAGCGCCGCGCTCGCTGGCAGCGGCGATTGCGTACTGCTCGGAATTAGACCTACAGCCGGGAGCGGCTCTCGACCCGATCTCGGCCGATGCGAACTATGTGCGCCGCGCCGATGCGGAGTTGTTCTGGAGAGACCGGTAGGCAGCCGCCGCCGCGAGATGGTTAGCCCCGCATGCTTTCTGCAAGCCAGCGCGAGGGTTCGGTAAAGCAACGTAGACCGTATGAGCACACCAGACGAACCGGGCGCACAAACCAGTACAGCCACCGGAACGCAGACGGCAGCTTTACAAATTCAAAGTCTCGCGAATTCGGGCTGACGCTACTCGAATAGTGGTCCAGCGCAAGCAGCAGCCGGTCCCAAGCCCGCTCACGGCAACGGATCGCGAAGCTCAGACGCCGATCCTCGGCAATATCGGGTGCTTCGGGAAGCCCATCTTGTGGCGGAGAGGTGATGGTTCCTCGTACTTCGGACATCAATCTTCGAAGTAATCGAGTTGCTTCGAGTTCTCGCTGCACCAGCACGGGCAGCGGTGTGCCGAGTAACTCAGCCGCAATTGCCAGGGCCAGCAATACCCTCCTGCGGCAGCCTAGTTGTTGCGCTCGCTTCAGCACTGCGTAGAGTTCGACGTCCGTTCGCTTACGAATCAGACGGTCGATGTCACAAACCCACTTCAGACGGTTCCATCCGTGGCGCGCCCCATGCGCAGCCAGCAACAAAAATTGCTCTTCCGGCCCGGGGCAGCGTGCTTGTGTGCCGTCCGGGAGCGAAACGCGAACAGCGGATTGGAACACGTCTTCCGTCCTGAGCGTAAAGCGGCAAGCCGGTTCTTCGCAGGACCAGTGTAGTTCGAGGGCGATGCCCTGCGTCGAGTGGACCAAAGACAGATGCTTTTCGGTCTCCGACAGAGTGCCTGGTTCACACGGTGAACCCTTCCCCGTCCAGCGGAATCCATTTCGCATCAAAAGATCGCGTGCTCTCGGCAAATCGCCGAGGTGTATCAAGATATCCAGATCGCCGAATCGCCGGAGGGAGACTCCGCCATAAATGGACGCGGCAAGCGGCGGTCCTTTCAGAACAACAGCCTCGATCCCATCCGTCTCAAGAACGTCCAGCACTTCCGTCAGCTTAGCGGTTAGCTGTAGCCCATCGCTTGCGTATGATAATGCCGTCGAACGTAAGCGGCCGCGAACGTCCGGCGGCAGTAATTCCCCGCAAACACCTGAGAGGCTGCTATGCAGCAGGCCCACTACTTCGTTGCGCTCAGCGAGCAAAAGCAGGAGGTCCCAGTCGGGTCCGTCCCGTACGATTTCCCGAATTCGGTCGCAATCGTATCCGGACAGACCCGTCCTGGCGCCCAGTAGGAACAGTTCAACCGTTCCGGACGGATTTCCGTCCATTAGTGCTTCCGGATCTCTGCCGTGTGGTTGCCTGTAGGCCGGTTAATGCCGAGGCCTTTGCCTTTGTCGCCGAACCCTTGTTCTTTCGGCCAGTTCCAACCTGAACTGCGGTGAGCCGTATGCCAGCCGGTCGGATCCTGAGATGATGCCTTCGCGGGAGTGGGGGCGGTGATTGTGGCGACCAGAGCGGCACAGGAGCCCGCCAGTGCCAGTTTACGTCCCACGTCGCGTCGAGAGAGCAGTTTTTCGGTGTTCGCTCCCTCGAGAAGTCCGGCCCCGGCCAGTTGGTTGACTGCCGACTCGATGAGGGCTTCGTCGCAAGGATTACCCGACTCCGCCGCTACGATGTTTGCGAGATCGGCGATTGAGCGCTTGCCGTTTGCGTTCGTCCACACTGTGAGAGCGATCGCATTTAGGCAATGCACTTTGTTATTCTTCTTATCGAAGATTACTGTTTCTCCAGGTAATTCTTCGATAATAACATTCTTTTTGCGTGCTAAAGGTTTCATGGTTCTTAGTTCTTAGTTCCTTTCATTCCAGGCGTCCTGCTGTTTCACGTGTATCAGCAGCGCCCTCGCGGACTCGCCGATATCGCCACGTACTGTCTTAAATGCTGTCGACTTTTTAACAAGTTTCCCGAGAATTTTCAACGAATCCTCCGGGCGTGTCCGCGCGACCACGGTGTTGCCCATCAATTCCAGCAGCGTCTGCCCTTTCGTCATCGATCGAGGTTTCCACCGGCCGCGAGCCTTGTATTTGCAAACGGCAACTGTACATTCCGCCACCGCCGGCAACTTGTTACCGGCATCCGGTGAAGCCGCTCGCAGCGTTCTCCTCAGCTTCTGACCCGAGGCAGTCCTCACGTGGGGATGTCTCGAAAAAGGATGGATGCGGCCTTTTGTGTCCACGACCGCGAACTCGTCCGAGTAATAGGTCGCGCCGAGTCGCACCAAAGCCAGCACCAGGGTGCTTTTCCCGCTGAGGCTTCGGCCCGGCAGCAGAATTGCCCGTCCTCCCCACCGCACGACCCCCGCATGAATAAATACATGTTTCCGGCAGAGCCGCGCCACGGCGTGCTGCGCGGCGGCCTCTAACGCAACCAGCAACGGTGCCAAAGATCCCGCTCGAGCAATCGGCTGGCAATCTTCGTATAAGGCAAAGCCCCTTGTATGCTTGTCGTTTCGCGAAACGAAAAACCGGACGTCGGCTTTGTGTGAGCTGGTCCTTTGAGCACCCGGCAGCAGATCTTCCGGTATTCGCTCCAGGATTTTAAGCTCATTTGTTTCGATCGCGATCCGCACACCATAGGACAAGAGAGTAAAGCCGGAATGCGAGCAGCCGTTCGGCGAATCGACCCCAGGGATCGCGCACCCGTTGCTTAAATCCCCCGAGCCTCTGCCAGATCTACTTGAATTACCGGCTTTCACTTCCCTCTCCTCCGAATGATTAACGAATTTGAGTCGAGTTTACGAGATATTTTCTGGCTTAACAATCCACTCCAGTACCGACGTTTTGTCTTATCCCGGCAGTACCGGCTGCACATTTACAAGAAATCGCACAGATGCGATACGAAACGGCATACGGGTACCAAGACTGCTAGGTAGTGCGCTATCGGGTGCGAAGAGTTAAAGACGTGGCGAGCGGAAAGCACCAGGGGGAAGTTTACTCTCCCAGGATAGAAATCCTGTTCCTTCGCGCTCTACTATTCGAGGCGGGAATGAATCTCAAGCTTCGGCAGCTTCGGCAACGTAACGCCGACTCTGTTCCTGGCAATTTGCGGAGTTATCACCGCCCTCATCATCACGGGCTACACCGTCCACTAGGTACTGGATTACCGCTGGCTATCTGCCATGATCTTCGGTTCTCTCATTTCCGCCGCCGACCCTGCCTCCGTGCTCGCGCTGTTCAAGAATCTGGGTGTCTCCAGGCGGCTATCCATCCTGACACCATCAAATCCAGGAGCTCGCCTCGCAACGGCCTGAAACTGCCGATGAAGAATTGCTGCTGAGACTCTTATGCGCCTATCGACGGCAGAAAAAAGGTTGATTCGGCAATCGGCGAACAACCGATTGGTGCCGATTACCACTGCCCATAAACTCACGAGCGCCCCGACGAGGAGCTTGAAAGCCTAAGGAAGGCCGCAAAGTGATTCAATCGACGCGTTTCTTTAATGGCGCGCTTTACGCTCTTTGTAATTGGAAGGAATCTGAAAAACCGCTTCGTCGACCGATCCCGTCGAGAAATTGGCCGATTGCGTTTTCATGGTTATAAATGGGGCGTTTGAATCGCCGCCGCCGCTCCGTTCCGCCATCGGCGATTGCACGCCACTGACCGCCGTTTCCTGCACGACCGGATATCCTTCGAGCTTTGTGGTCTCCTTTTGCAGCTCGGACAAACCCTGGCTCGCATTGCCCATCATCGGATTCATACCAGTCCCGAAAGCATAGTTCAGCTTCTCGGATAACCGTTTGTGAAAATCGCGCAGTTCGTCCGTGCCCGGCCCAGAGGGAATAGTCCACATGTCCGAACGGACGCTCATGCCAGCGCCCTGCTGGCCTTCCGCCGTCATCGTCAGGATGTACTCCTTCGCGGTCTTGCCATCGATTTCGCGTGTGTTGCCGGTCGCGTCCACCTTGGCGTTAAACTTCACGTCGGGGGCGCCGCCGCGCTTGTTCATCTTTTCCCGCATTTCCTGCATTTGCCGATTCATGTCATCGAAACTCATCGCAGTGTACGAATGGTGTTCATTGTCGATGGTGGTAATGGTCCCGGCATCCAAATCGACGATTGTTGAAGAGTCCTCGCCAATACGCGCGAGCTTGTTACCTTTCAGGTAGACCTTCAGAGTCCGATCCTTTAAGCCTTTCGACAATCGGCCGCCCATCAATTTGCCCATTGGGCTATCACTCATGCTGCGCATCATGTCTATTAAGCTTCCGCCGGTGTACTGAACTGTTTCCTGGTAACTCACGTCAGCAAGCAAACATCCAGCAGCGGCAAGCGTTACGATGGCCAAGCGGAATTGCATCTTCATCTGAAACCCTCTCTGGCGGAATCCTAGCAAACCTGCGGCCACCTAAGCTAGCCCGGCATAGGCTCGTAAAGGCCGGCGGCTATGCTGGGCTTGTGACTCTCGCCGAACTGCAGCAGAAGATGTCGTCCCGGGACATCTCTCCGGCCGAGGTGATTGTCCGGACCATTCAGCAAATCGAGAAGCATCCGTCGATAAATGCATTCATAGAGACATTTTTTGAGAAGGCACAGGCTGAAGCCCTTACCGCTGAACAGCGCATACTTCAGAAGACCGGGAGACCACTCGAAGGTATTCCGATAACGATCAAGGACAGCCTTGATATCGCGGGCAGCCCGACACACTGCGGGAGCCTGCTGAACCGGGAATTGCGGCCGGCTCACGATGCCACATCCGTCCGCCTATTGCGCGAGGCGGGCGCCATCATTATCGGAAAGACCAGTTGTCCCGAGTTCCTGATGAGTTATGAAACGGATAACCGCATTATCGGAAGGACGAATAATCCCTGGGACGCGAGCAAAACCGCAGGGGGATCGAGCGGCGGCGAGGCGGCGGCCATCGCTACTTTCTGTTCCAGCGGCGGGATGGGCAGCGATGGCGGGGGCTCTGTCCGATTTCCCGCTCACTGTTGCGGGATTTCAGGGTTAAAGCCCACGCCAGGCCGCGTGTCGGCGGCAGGGCACGTTCCTCCCATTTCGCATCCCGGCGGCCTGCTCGGCGTAATCGGTCCGATGGCGCGAACGGCCGAGGACGTCAGAATTCTTTTTGAAATTCTCGCGCGATTCGATCCCGCCGATCCGTTCTCCACTCCGATGCCCTTGCGCAAACCGGATCTGTCGCCCTGGAAGGAGAAGCGGCTCAGAATCGGCATAATGCCCGGATGGCTGGACGTTCCTGTGATGACCGCAATGACGGAGGCCACCGCAAAAGCCGGGATGCTGCTATCGGAACTGGGCTTTGCCGTTGAAAGCTTCCGGCCGGCCGGATTGGATCGGGCGCCGAATCTGTGGTGGTTTTTCTTCGGCCAGATCCATTCACGAGTCACGAAAGCCAGTCTCACCGGCAAAGAGGATCAGCTTCACTGGACCGGACTGGAGTTTTTGAAACGGGCGCTAGATGAACCCGAGCCAACCGTTGAAACAGTTCTCAACAATCTTGCCGAACGCGACCGGATGCGCACCAGACTTTTGCAACAAATGGAAACGCATCAAGCGCTTCTGCTGCCTGCCTGCGGAGTTACCGCCTTCCCGCATCGGACACGCCGATGGAAGACACCCGCCAAGGAAATTGGCCTGTTCGAAGCCATGATGCCGCTGACGCCATTCAACCTGTTTGGCATGCCCGGCATAGTCGTGCCGATGGGCTTCGATGAAGAAGGCATGCCGTGCGGCGTACAGTTGCTCGGCCGTCCTTACGACGAAGAATTGTTGCTCGAACTGGCGGTACAGCTTGAAAGCGCACGCGGGCAGTTCCCCGCCCCGCCCGGAGTTGATCCGCTCTTCTAACTCCAAACATTGAGTCCGGAGTCTGACCGCCTGTTCATCTATTAGTAAAATCCGAACATGCCGCTCGACGAATACGCTAAGAAGCGCAAGTTCGATAAAACTCCCGAGCCCGGCCCAGGCAAGCCCCGGTCCAAGGCGAAAGCGGCGACAGGCGGAGTCTTCTGTGTGCAGCGCCACGACGCCTCCCATTTGCATTACGACCTGAGACTTGAAATCGGTGGCACGCTCGCGAGTTGGGCTGTTCCAAAGGGGCCGACGCTCGATTCCACACGCAAATCGCTGGCGATGAAAGTGGAAGATCATCCCATGGAATATGCCGAGTTCGAAGGCAATATTCCCGCCGGAAACTATGGTGCCGGAAGCGTGATGCTCTGGGACATCGGGCGCTACACCCTACTCGACGAGCCGCCGGCGGACCAACAACTGGCGCGAGGCGATTTCAAATTTTCGCTCGAAGGCAGCAAACTGCGCGGCGCTTTTGCGCTAGTCCGGATGAAGCGCGGACAAAAGGGCAATGAATGGCTGCTGATCAAAAAGCCCGATGAATACGCCGTTCCGGGGTGGACTCCGGAGGAGCACGCGTGGAGCGTCAAAACAAAACGAAGCCAGGAGGAGATCGCGGCCAACGACGATCCGATTGATCCCGAGCATATTGACGGATCGAAGAAAGCGGCCATGCCGAAGAGCATCAAGCCGATGCTCGCAACGCTTGTCGACGGGCCGCCTTCAGGCGAGCAATGGCTCTACGAGATCAAGTGGGATGGTGTTCGCGCGCTCTGCTTCATAGAAGATGGCAAACTTCGAATCGAATCGCGAGCCGGCAATCGCGTGGAGACGCAGTATCCTGAACTGGCCAGTTTGCCTTCTTTGATTCAGGCGGACATGGCTATTGTCGATGGCGAGATTGCGGTACTCGATGAACAGGGACGCGCCCGTTTTGAACTGATCCAGCCCCGCATCTCGACCGCTCACAACGTCGAGACTCTGCAGCAGACGAATCCCGCGCATTTGTTTCTGTTCGATTTACTCTATCTGGATGGCTACGACTTGCGTGGCGTGCCGCTTGAAACCCGCAAAGGCCTGTTAGAAAAAAGCGTTGATTGGAACGATGTCGTGCGTTACTCGCAGCATTTCGCTGCCGAGACGGACACCATTCTCGAAGCCGTTCAAAAAATGGGTGTGGAGGGCATCGTCGCTAAAGATCGGAGAAGCCCGTACGAAGCAGCGCGGTCGAAACGCTGGCTGAAAGTGAAGGTTCAGAAGCAGCAGGAGTTTGTGATCGCCGGTTTCGTTGAAGGCGAGCGCGAATACTTCGGGTCTCTCGTACTCGGTGTGAATAAAGGTAAAACCCTGCAGCATGCGGGCCAGGTCGGAACCGGATTTGACGCGAAGCAGCGCAAAGCTATTTTCCAGAAACTCGAGCCTCTCGTCAGCAAACATTGCCCGCTTTCGCCTAAGCCCCGGATTAAGAGCGTGACGTGGGTAGAGCCCGAACTGGTCTGCGAAGTCCGGTTTCTGGAATGGACTAGCGAGGGCATGCTGCGCGCGCCGGTGTTCGTGGGCCTTCGAGAAGACAAGCCGGCGGCGGAAGTGGTGCGTGAAGTCGAACAGAAATCGCCCCGCCATACAGCAAAGAAGCGCGCTCCCGCGAAGGTGGCCGCGGTGGACCAATCCAACACTCTCAATCTCAGCGGCAAAGAAGCGGTTGTCGAGATTGAGGGGCACACGCTAAAGCTGACGAACCTGGACAAAGTATACTTTCCGAAAGACGGCTACACGAAACGCGATCTGTTGCGGTTTTACGACGAGGTCTCGCCGTGGCTGCTGCCACATCTGAAAGATCGTCCGCTCTCTCTGAAGCGCTACCCGAATGGAATCGACGATAAGTTCTTTTTTCAGAAGAACGCGTCCGAGCACTTTGTCGATTGGCTGAGAACCGAACCGGTTCGTGAAGGTCATCCGCCAAAAACAAATAATTACGCTGTCGCCGATAACCGCGCATCGCTGATCTACCTCGTCAATCTCGGCTGCATCGATCACAACCCGTGGCTGAGCCGTATTGGTTCGCTGACACACCCCGACTGGATATTGATCGATCTAGACCCATTTCACTGCCCGTTCGATCGGGTTGTGGAAGCGGCTCAAATCGTGCGCGGCATCCTGAACCGGGTGGGGCTGAAGGGCTATCCGAAGACGACCGGCGGCGATGGTCTCCACGTCTATGTTCCACTCGACCCGATCTATACCTACGACCAGGCGCGGAGCTTTGCCGAGATCCTTTTCCATCTGGCGAACGAGGAAAAGCCGGATTTGTTCACTGCTCCGCGGAGCGTGGGCAGCCGCAAGAAAAACCGCGTCTATTTCGATTGGCAGCAGATCGGCACCGGCAAGACAATCGCAGCTCCTTATGTCGCGCGCGCGTATGACGGCGCCCCGGTGTCGACTCCGTTGGCGTGGAGCGAGGTCAAGCAGGGGCTCGATCCAAAGGATTTCACGATCAAAAACGCCATAGAACGTTTTAGCAAGAAGGGCGATCTGTTTGCGCCCGTGCTGAACGGCGGTCAGCGGCTCGAATCCGCCCTGAAGAAATTACAGTAACGACAGATGCTGTTGAAAACTCGGCTTGCACACTTTGGC
>JAICLJ010000047.1 GCA_025927575.1 Bryobacteraceae bacterium
AAAAGGACGACGCCGATCAGACTAAAAGCTACCGTCAAGGCAACGAATATGTAATGCTCGCCGTAGGTTTTCCAAAGCGCCTGCCAAACCACAATTCTGGTCATTCCGATGATGCCAAGGACGCTTCCGAGAACGAAGCCGGTCGCCAATTCCCGGGAAACCACCCTCCACCAGTCGCGGAGACGCAGTTCGCCCAATGCCATGGCGCGAATCACAAGCGTCGTCGCTTGTGAACCGGAATTACCTCCGCTGCTGATGATCAGCGGCACGAAGAGCGCCAGCACAACCGCGCGCTCAATTTCTTTTTCGAAGTGCCCCATCGCGGTTGCCGTGAGCATTTCGCCCACGAACAGAATAGTGAGCCAGCCCGCGCGCTTCTTTACCATCTGCCAAAACCGTATCTGGAGGTAAGGGCCCTCCAGGGCTTCCATGCCGCCGATTTTTTGGATGTCTTCGCTCGCCTCTTGCTCGATCACATCCGCAATGTCGTCGGCGGTAACAATGCCCTGCATGCGCCCTGCGCCATCAACCACGGGAATGGCGAGCAGGCGATGCTGGCTGAAAAGACGAGCCACGAGCTCCTGATCGGTTTGCTCGGAAACCGAAACGATTTCCGTTCGCATCACATCGCGCACAAAACTGAATCGGTCGGCTGAGAATAAGTCGCGGAAGCCGAGGACCCCGAGCAACTGTTGCGATCCATCCAGAACGTAAATGTAATGCAGTGTTCCCAGGTGATCCGCCTGCCGCCGCAGATAACTGATTGCCTCGTCAATCGTCATATCGGGGCGCACACGGGCGAAGCGAGGATTCATCAACCCACCCGCCGCATCCTCTTTGTAGGCAAGAAGGGCGCTCACTTCCCGGCGGGTTACATCGTCCAATTGCCCCGCCAGACTGGCTCTGTCTTCTTCCGGAGCCAGTTGGATCAAGTCGGCAGCATCGTCGGGAGGTAGTAATCGTAAACAACTCCGCTGCTCGCTATCCGGAAGAGCAAGCAGCAAACTGACCTGTTCCCGGCTGCTTAGTCCGAGAAAGAACTGATCGGCGCGATCATGTGGAAGCTCCCGGAACAAGCTGACGCGTTCTGAGTTCGATAGATCGGCCCATTGTTGATACAGTTCGGTGCTTATCATGACTGCAAGCTTTCAGGATAGGCGCGCCGCGCCTTAAGCTATCTGCCGCTACTTCGCCGGATTTTTTAAGATTGATGCCAGGCGCGTCCGTCTCTCCGGATCAAATCGTCCGCTTCCTTCGGTCCCCACGAACCTGCCGCGTAGTTCGGGAAATTTCGTGGTGGAAGAGCTTTCCAAACATCCAGGATCGGCTGCACCACGCTCCAGCCGGCTTCGACCATGTCGGCTCGCTGGAAGAGCGTGGCGTCGCCGACCATGCAGTCATACAGCAACCGTTCGTACCCGGTGCTCGCCTCGCTGCCGAAATAGTCGGTATATTGAAAATCCATGTCGACCGATCCGACACGAACAATCGGCCCCGGTATTTTTGCCCCAAAGCGGAGCGAGATGCCTTCATCCGGCTGAATGTGAAGAACCAGCAGGTTCGGCGTTAGATGGTCGACGGGCGTTTCGCGAAACAATACGAAGGGCGCGCGGCGGAACTGGATCGCCACCTCCGTGGCGCGCTTGGCAAGCCGCTTGCCGGTTCGAACGTAAAACGGAACGTCCGCCCAGCGCCAGTTGTCGATCGAGAGCTTCAACGCGACGAATGTTTCGGTCTGCGAATCGCGTGCCACCTTCGGTTCGGCATTGTAGGCGGGAACCGGGTTTCCGTCGTCGTGGCCTTCTCCGTACTGGCCGCGAACGGCGCGCGAAAGCACGTCTTCAGGGGCGAGGTGCTGAATAGCATGCAGGATCTTGGCCTGCTCGTCTCGCACGGCATTCGCCTGGAAAGAGATCGGCGGCTCCATCGCAGTCAAGGTAACGAGTTGCAGGATGTGATTCGGCACCATGTCGCGCAGCGCGCCGGCATGATCGTAATAGCCTCCTCGCTGCTCAACGCCAAGACTCTCCGCGACCGTGATCTGAACATGGTCGATGTAGCGCCGGTTCCAGATCGGCTCGAAGATGCCGTTCGAGAAGCGAAACACCAAGATATTCTGGACCGTCTCTTTGCCGAGATAATGATCGATCCGGTAAATCTGCCTCTCCGCAAGCACCTGCGTAATTTCATGATTCAGAGCGCACGCCGATTCCAGGTCGCTGCCAAACGGTTTCTCAATGACGACCCTGCGCCACTGGCCGTTTGATTCGTCGGTCAGCCCGGCAGCGCCCAGGTGTTTGATAATATCCGCGAAGAATTGCGGAAGCGTGGCGAGATAGTAGAAATAGTTTCCGTGTGTGTCGTGCTTTTTATCCAGCGTGGTAAGCAGTTCGCCGAGACGTTGGAAGACGTTTGGATCGCGAAAATCGCCCGAAAGATAAAACAGCCGCTGCACGAGCCAGTCGCAAAATTGGCAAACTTCGGGCGCTCCGCCGAACTCCCGCAGGTCGTCCTGAACTCTGGCTCGAAACGCTTCTTCGCTGATGGTGTCGAGCGCAATCCCAACAAGAGCAAAGTTGGCCGGAAGCAGTTTTTTTCGAGCTAAATTATAGAGGGCCGGTAGCAGCTTTCGCTTCGTCAGGTCGCCGGATACGCCAAAGATAACGAGGATACATGGGGCGCCGGACCGTCCCTGTTCCCCGATTGCAGTCGGGTTCTCCATAAGCTAAATTCCGTTAGCCTCCGGTAGGCCGCTCGATATGCCCGCCGAATTTGAAGCGCATTGCGGAAAGCATCTTTTCAGCGAACGTGCTTTCCTGCCGTGAGCGGAAACGCGTGTAGAGAGAAGCTGTCAGAATCGACGCCGGCACGGCCTCTTCAAGCGCCGCCTGAATAGTCCAGCGGCCCTCGCCTGAATCCTGAACGTAGCCCGTGAAGTTCGATAGTGTTGGGTTTTCAGCCAGAGCCATGGATGACAAGTCAAGCAGCCATGATCCCACAACGCTGCCTCGCCGCCAGACCTCGGCGACCTCCGCCATTTTGAGATCGAATCGATACTCTTCCGGCAGTTCTTCTGATGTTGCGCCCTTCAGGATGTCGAAGCCTTCGGCATAAGCCTGCATCAACCCGTATTCGATCCCATTGTGGATCATTTTCACAAAGTGCCCCGAACCGGTCGGGCCGCAATGAATGTAGCCTTCTTCCGCGGTGGTCCGCTTGCGTCCGGGTGTCAGCGGGATGGAGCCCTGTCCGGGAGCGAGCGTCTTGAAGATCGGCTCCAGCCGCGCGAATGTGTCGTCCTTACCGCCGACCATGAGGCAGTAGCCGCGCTCCAGGCCCCAAACACCACCGCTTGTGCCCACGTCGACATAGTCAATTCCCTTGCCCGCCGCCAGTTTGCCGCGCCGTACATCGTCTTTGAAATAGGAATTGCCGCCGTCGATGATTGCGTCTCCTGGGTCTAAAAGATCTCGCAACTGAGAAACCATGTTCTCGGTGACTTCCCCGGAAGGCAGCATCACCCAAACTGTGCGTGGCGGCTGGAGACTCTTCACCAGGGACTCGACATCGGCGGCGCCGACAGCGCCCTCGTCGGCAAGTTCCTTTACCCGGGCCGCGTCCTGATCATAAACCACGCCGTCGTGTCCACCCTTCATCAGGCGGCGCATCATGTTGGCGCCCATTCGTCCAAGGCCAATTATTCCGAGCTGCACTTTTAATCCTCTCTTCTGAACAGCGGATTGTTCTCTCGCGTCAATGTCTAAAAGCGTATCGAATGACGCCCCAACGTCTGATGCTCATTTGAGCCATACTGTTGCAGACAGTACGAGCCAGCAGACTCTGCCATCCTGCAATTCCCTTGTGCCAAAGTTCAGGCTTGGAAGAGAAACAAGATCGGACATGCGCGTCGCTGTGCTCTCTGACATTTGCAGCAAAAGCAAGAGCGGATGACGACTTACTTTTGCGCTGGAAGTTTTCTCAAATAAGCCGCGATTATGGCAGCGGCAACACTCACCGCAATGCCGGCGACCGCATCCACGGCAAAATGATAGCGCCCGTATACGGTTGCGACCGCCACGCTCGCGGCATAAAGCAGGAAGATCCACCCAAACCGCTTTCGCTCCGGCAGAGCGGCAAACAAGCCCCAGGCCGCCGAAAACGTGGACGAAACATGGGCGCTGGGAAAAACGCCGGCGTGTATTCCGGCATGCGCCAGCACGTCGAGGTTATAGCGGCGGATCGCCGTGAGCACCTGGGGACCGTCTATCAACGGGAAAACAACCCGCGGCGGCTCCGAAGGAAACCACGGAATCATCGCGTAGGCAAGCAGAGTCCCCAGAATGTAGATAAACAGGAACTCACCTGCAACGCTACGTTGCCGTCTCGCGTAGAGCACCAGCAAGCCGTAGACACCCGCTCCCGACGTAAGCAGATAGCAAAATTCAAGATAGGCGGGCAGGGCGGGGCCGTGCCATTCAATAGCGCGGCGAAGACCCCACCGATCGAGAATGAAATGGTCCCAAACAATCCATGACCGCTCCAACGAGAAAGTGTAATTTGACGGCGAGAACAAATCGAGTGAGCGATAGGCTGCCAGGACCAGCCCGAGCGACACCCAGTCGCGGGCAACGCTGAACCCGGCATGCCGCGAGCGGGAATCGAGCCACGCGAGAAGCAGGATGGCCGACGTGACCGCTGTGGCAATCGCGAGCACGCGGATATCGGCTCGAGGCCGGTCTCGAAACAGCGGTGCGATTGCGGCTAAATAAACAAAATAGGAAATAAGGACGATTTCGCATTTCCGCAGCCGGTAATCGGTCAGCGCAAAAGCCGATCTGTTCAGGCTCGGAATTTGAGCATCTCCCGGGCAGCGTTATGTCCAGGAGCGCCAATTACGCCGCCACCGGGATGCGTGCCGCTGCCGCAAAGAAACAGCCCATGAATCGGAGTGCGGTACTGAGCGAGGCTCGCGAGCGGTCGTAGCGAGAACATCTGATCGAGGCTCATCTCACCGTGAAAAATGTTGCCGCCGGCGATGCCGAACTTGCGCTCGATGTCGAGCGGCGTCAAGACGTGGACATGTTCTATGGCGCTCGAAAATCCGGGGGCGTACTCGTTGACTATATCGAACACGCGCCGCGCAAAAGGCATCCGCAATTCGTCCCAGTTTCCTTCGCGGAGCGTGTACGGCGCGTACTGAAGAAAAATGCCGATAATGTGTTTCCCCGGCGGAGCAAGCGAAGCATCGTACTGCGTTGGCGAGGTCAGTTCGAGCAGCGGCGACCGTGATGGCATCCCGTACTTGGCATCGTCCCAGGCGCGTTCCACATATTCCATCGACGGGCAGAGGTGCATCGTTGCCCGGTGTTGGGGGCCAGGAGAGCCGGGAAGCGCAGCGAAGTCCGGCAAACTCGACAGCGCGAGATTGATTTTCAGCGAGGTGCCTTCGGAACGGAAATGCCGGATGGATTCGACAAATTCCGGCTCCAGGTGCTTCGACGGAACCAGCCGCAGAAACGTGCTTTTCGGGTCGAGGTTGCTGGCGACCATCGGTGCATCGAATTCGTCGCCGTTCTTAAGAACCACGCCGCTCGTACGACCGTTGGCGACCTTCACGTGGTCCACCTCAGCATTCGTGCGAAAGTTGGCGCCATGAGCGCGAGCCGATGCCGCGATCGCGTCTGAGATGGCGCCCATCCCTCCGCGAACGAATCCCCAGAGTCCTCTTTTGCCGTTGACGCCCCCCATGCAGTGATGCATCAAAATGTACGCAGTTCCCGCCGAATGCGGACCGCCGTTCGCTCCAATGACCGCATCGGTTGCGAGCGTGACTTTGATTTCGTCCGATTCAAACCACTGCTCTAGAAAATCGGCGGCGCTCTGCGTGAAAATTTTGACGAGTCCGACCATTTCCTGAGGTCCCAGCCCGCGCGCCCGGCCGAGCAGCTTCAGGTAATCGACAAATTGAAGAACGCTTTTTGGCGGAAATTTTGGGGGCGTCACCAGCAGAAGGGATTCGATCACTCGCGCAAGCTTTTCGAGATGCGCTTCATAGGCCGGAAACCGCTCTGCGTCGCGCTGGGAAAACTTCGCCATTTCCGCCAGCGTTTTTTTCTCGTCCTGCCACATGAACAGGTAGCGTCCGTCGGGGAAGGGCGAAAAGAACGCCGGATCTTTCGCATCGACGTGGTAACCGAAGCGCTCCAATTCCAGTTCCTTGACGACCTTACCCGAAAGCAGGCTGCTCAGATACGCAGCCGTGGACACACGATAGCCCGGCCAGAGCTCTTCGGTGACACAGCAGCCGCCCAACTGGCTACGGCGCTCGAGCACAAGAACCTTGCGGCCGGCCCGGGCCAGGTATGCAGCAGCGACCAGTCCGTTGTGTCCGCCGCCGATAACAATAACGTCGAAGCGCTGGGACATTCCGTGTTTCGAATCCGCTTACGAATTGTAACTGTTCGCTCGGGAGGCTTCGGTACGTTAGGGCACTTTGTGCTCTTACCGACGCTTGCGGTTTCGCGATTCTCCGAGACGAGCGTCAACGCTGTAGCCAGTTGTATAAGCATCGACGAAAGGGACGACAGCTTGGGCTGCGGGCGGAAAATGAGACAGTGGCGTTCGGAGACACGTTTGGATTGCACCCTCAACCGAAGCATCGTACGGCACTACGCTGATTGGGCAAATGTCTCTAGATAACAATCAAAGCGATATTAGTAGATAAGACTTTAACTTATTACTACGCACTAACGTGTTCTTGATAAATCGCGCGATAAACCTGGCGTAGCCTGCCGCGTCACTTCTCCCATTTCGGAATGCTGCTCAACGGGCATTGATTGCCGTCGGCGCGTAATGCTTCGAGTAGCGCCCCCGCCGCTGGGCCGAAGCGGGGCGGCGTTGGTTCGGAGCCTGTACGTTCATACGCAAGACGGGCAAATTCGCAGCGCACGATCTCGCTTTGAAAGACACCGCCAATATGAGCGATGGCCGGGTGCTCGCCGATTGTAAATAACTGGTGGTATACGCCATCTACATAGGTCATCAACTCTGCGGCCGCGTTGCGTAAGATTTCGACAGCCACGACGTCACCGGATTCAGCGGCGCGGTTCACGACTTTCGACAGTGCTGCGACTTGCGGCCGCGAGAACTCCGGCGTGTAGAAACGGTGCATAAGAGCATTGGCATCCGGGGAGCCGGTTTCGTCAAGCAGGATGCGGTGGAGCGCCGTGCTGGGGCCCCACCCCTCCTCGGATCGCAGCGCCGCCCGCAGCGCCCGCCGCGTGATGTCGAAGCCGCCCCCCTCATCGCCGAATACATAACCCCAGCCGCCGGCACGGCCCGTGGTTCCGGCGGCATTGCGCCCAAAGGCCATGGAGCCGGTGCCGGCAATAATGATGATGCCCGGCTCCCCGCCCGTGGCGCCGCTCAATGCAATTTCCGCATCGTGCGTAATCTTGTACTGGCGGCTGCGCAGGAATTCGCGGGAGTAGGCGTCTTTATCCGCGGCTCCTCCGCTGAAGCCGAGGCAGACGGATTCAAACTCGATGTTCGCGGCGTCAAGATGCGCTTGTCTGCACGCCTCGCGCAAAGCATCATCGACGGCCAGGAAGAACTTTGCGCGCGCCATGTCGCCACTCACGTGATTGCACGGCCCGCCTCGGCCTCGCCCCAGAACTCTACCGGTTTCATCCGCGATCAATATCGTTGTGCTGGATTGGCCGCCATCCAGGCCCAAATAGTAGCGTGTCAAGAGTTTATTCTAGAACCAGAAGACAGGAGACAGGAGCTGGGAGACAGCATGCGTGGCTGCCCGTTGTCTTGTATCCTGAGGGCATGGCGCAAGATATCAGGCAACTACTGCAACAACAGGGGGTGCGCCTTACGCGCCAGCGCCAGATTCTTCTCGAATTGATCGATGGATCGGGCCGGCATCTCGATGCCGATAGCCTCTATCTTCTTGCAAAGGAAAAAGACCCGAAGATCAATCGTGTCACCGTATACCGCACTCTAAAGCTGCTGAAGCAGGGCGGGCTTGTCGACGAGCTGGACTTGATGCACTTCAACGGCGAGCAGCATTACTACGAAACGCGGAGCAAACAAGAGCACGCGCACATCGTGTGTTTGCGGTGCGGGAAAGTGGAGGAATTCTTCGGGGAGCCTCTGGAGCGGCTGCGGCGGCAGGTGGAAACCAAGCTGGGATTTCAGATTTTGATCGCTCGCACGGAAGTTGGCGGTTATTGTTCCGAATGCCAGATCGCGCGTGCGCGTGAGATCTCGGAGGTGACGAGGAAGCCAACGGCGAAACCGAACCACGCCTCGGGCTGACCCCCTTCTGCCTCCTGTCTCCTGTCTTCTTCCCTTCCAGCAATGTTTTCCAAAGTGCTCGTCGCAAACCGTGGAGAAATCGCGGTCCGCATCATCCGCGCCTTGCGTGAACTGAATATCGGCAGCGTTGCCGTTTTCTCGGATGTCGATCGTAAAGCGCTGCACGTGATGATGGCGGATCAGGCCGTGTGCGTGGGGCCGGCAGCATCACGCGAGAGCTACCTGGCCCAGGACAAGATTCTTGCCGCCGCTCAACAAACCCGGGCTGAGGCTATCCATCCGGGCTACGGTTTCCTCAGTGAAAACGCGGCGTTCGCGGAGGCATGCGGTGAAGCGGGCATTAAGTTCATCGGACCCTCCTGGCAGTCAATTAAACGGATGGGCTCGAAAACGGCGGCGCGGCGGCTTGCGATATCGGTCGGCGCCCCCGTCGTGCCGGGTACTGAACACGGCATTGCCGATATCGCCGAGGCGAAGCATGTTGCCGCTGCCGTTGGCTACCCGGTTTTGCTAAAGGCTTCGGCGGGTGGAGGCGGCAAAGGCATGCGCCGCGTCGACACCGCCGTCCAGTTGGAGCCTGCCATGCGGGAAGCCTCCGGAGAAGCTGAGCGCGCGTTCGGTTCCGGCGAGGTTTATATTGAAAAGCTCATTGAAAATCCACGCCATATCGAAGTGCAGGTGCTGGGGGACGAACACGGCCAGATGGTCCACCTTGGTGAGCGCGAGTGCTCCATCCAGCGGCGCCATCAAAAAGTGATTGAAGAGTGTCCGTCTGCGCTTGTGCTGAAGAAGCCCGAGTTACGGAACGCCATAGGAGAGGCAGCGCTGAAAATTGCGCGCGCTGCAGATTACTATAATGCCGGTACGCTTGAATTTTTGTCGGACCAGGACGGCAATTTCTACTTTCTTGAGATGAACACGCGATTGCAGGTGGAGCATCCCGTCACTGAATTGGTCACCGGCCTGGACCTCGTACACTGGCAGTTGCTTATCGCGTCGGGTGAGCGGCTCACGCTGCGTCAGGAAGATATTGCGTGGCGTGGATCCGCAATCGAGTGCCGCGTCTACGCCGAAGATCCCGAAAACGGCTTCTTCCCGTGTCCCGGCGATATTGCGCAATACGTCGAGCCCGGCGGGCCGGGCGTTCGCGTCGACGGCGGCGTCTATGCCGGCTGGACCGTGCCCATCGATTACGATCCGCTCCTCGCTAAATTGGTTGTCTGGGCTGAATCGCGAGAATCTGCCGCCGCTCGAATGCGGCGCGCCGTGTCCGAGTATCACGTGTCGGGATTAACCACGAACCTGAATCTTTTTTCACAATTAATGTCCGATCGGCAGTTTCGGGAAGGGAAGTTGCACACGGGCTTTCTGGAAGAGTTCATGCAGCGTCGCGCGCTGCAAGAGCGCGACAATTCGCCGCTTGTGGCTGCTTTGCTCGCCGCCGCTGATTCGGAACCGGCAAAGCCTCGGAACTCTCATTCCGCGCACTCGGCATGGCGCATCCTGGGCCAAAGAGGTCTGCAACAGTGAAGCTGCGCGTTCAGGTGAATGACAGCGAATATTTCCTGGATTTGCAAAAGAATGGACGCGGGACGGCGTATGTCGTTAGCGGAGCCGAGAGTGCACGGGGGAGCGCTTCGGTCGAGCAAGTGATGCCGGATGTTTACTCCATCCTCGATAGAGATCATAGCTATGTGGCGCGTTTGGTGCGGGCGAAGAACAGTGTAGAAGTCTGGGTCGGCCGGCAGCGATTTTCGCTCGCTGTTGCGGACCCGCGGGATCGGCTCTGCAACGGCAAGGCCGTGTCCGCTCACGGACCGCAGGAGATTCGAGCGCTAATGCCAGGCAAGGTCGTGAAGCTTCTCGTTGGTGTGGGTGACGAAGTGAGCGCGGGAGATGGCGTCATCATTGTAGAGGCGATGAAGATGCAGAACGAGATGAAAGCTCCTAAAGCGGGCCGGATTGCGCGTGTTCACGTCGCCGAGGGAAACACCGTCGCGGCCGGCGAAGCTTTGCTTGTCGTCGAGTAGTGAAATCCAATGCCCATTGACAATTGCCCGAAGTGTGGCGGAACCGGTTGGGTGAGCAGCGACCGCGACGGGCTGGCCATCGCCGAGCGTTGCTCCTGCGTCGAAGAAGCGCGCGCGGAGAACCTGACCGAGCGCGCGCAGATTCCCCCAAATTTCATCGAAGCGTCATTCGAGAATTTCCGTCTGCCCAGCGACAACCCGGCCGCGCAGCG
Organism: Bryobacteraceae bacterium; assembly: GCA_025927575.1. GTDB lineage: Bacteria > Acidobacteriota > Terriglobia > Bryobacterales > Bryobacteraceae > KBS-96. Next base: position 10,568 of record JAICLJ010000047.1, read on the forward strand.
TGGCTTGGCGGATGTGATGCTTGCCGTCAGCGCCTATGCCCGCCGCTATCCAAATAACGAGAAACCCGGGCTGTTGCTTGCCGGACCGCCCGGTACGGGTAAGACGCACCTAGCAGTGGCGGTGCTGCGGCTGCTGATTTCCCGCGGCCACGAGGGTATTTTTTTCGATTATCAGAATCTGCTTGAGAAGATTCGCTCCAGCTACAACGAAACTCTCGGCGCGAGTAACCGTGAGGCCTATCAGTCGGCGCTCGAAACGGATATTTTGCTGCTCGATGACCTGGGCGCCCACCGCGTTACGGACTGGGTGGAAGATACCGTGACGGCCATCGTCACGCATCGCTACAATCAGCGCAAGCCGCTCATTGCGACCACGAACCTGGCCGATCCCGAGTTCAGCACATCGCTGGTGGGTAAATCCGCTATAACGGGCGCAAACGCCTACAAGACCACGATTGAAGAACGGATTGGCGAACGCGCCCGATCGCGGCTCTTCGAGATGTGCAAGGTAATCCGGATGCCGAACATCGAGGATTACCGTATCCGCCGGAGCAAATAGAATCAGTCGGAGCTCGAATGTGTTTGGTGGGGCAGGCCCTCGGCCTGCGGCGGCCTCCCAGGCCGCCTCTTCGGAAGACGGTTCACCGCCCGCCACCGCGATCAATCATGCGCCCCGCTGTGGGCGCGCGCCTTAGCCCTATGCCTTGGCCACGGTTTCCTGCGGTACGCCTTCTTCCTTACGCTTCTTCAGGAACGTCATCATCGAACGAAGCTCCGCGCCGACGCGTTCGATAGGCTGGTCCTTCGCTTTCTCGCGCATGGCGATGAAATTTTTGCGGCCGGTGCGGTTCTCCTCCAGCCACTTGCGAGCAAATTCGCCCGATTGAATTTCGCTCAGGATCTTCTTCATTTCCGCGCGCGTCTGCTCATTAACGATGCGCGGACCGCGCGTGTAGTCGCCGTATTCGGCGGTGTCCGAAATCGAATACCGCATGTAACTCAGACCGCCCTCGTAGATCAGGTCCACAATCAGCTTCATTTCATGCAGGCATTCGAAGTAGGCGATTTCCGGCGCGTAGCCGGCCGCGGTAAGCGTCTCGAACCCGGCGCTGATCAACTCGCTGACGCCGCCGCAGAGAACAGCCTGCTCGCCGAACAGATCGCTCTCGGTTTCCTCTTTAAAAGTGGTTTCGATGACGCCCGCTTTTAGACATCCCAGGGCCAGCGCATAAGCCAGAGCGTTTTCGACAGCCTTGCCCGATGCATCCTGCGCGACCGCAATCAGCGCCGGAACGCCTACGCCTTCCGTAAAGAGTTCGCGGACGCGATGGCCTGGCGCTTTCGGAGCGATCATCGATACATCAATGTCGGCTGGCGGCTTGATCTCGTTGAAGTGGATGTTGAATCCATGTGCGAACATCAGCGTCTTGCCCTTCTTCATATAAGGGGCAATCTCGTTGCGGTAGGTGTCTCCCTGCACATGGTCGGGCAGCAGGATCATGATGAAATCGCCTGCTTTCGCGGCATCGCCGACGCTCAGCACCTTCAATCCGGCGGCCTCGGCCTTGGCCTTGCTCTTGCTGCCTTCATAAAGACCAACCACCACGTTGATGCCCGAATCGCGCAGATTCAGGGCATGTGCGTGGCCCTGACTGCCGTAGCCGATGATGGCAACGGTCTTCCCTTGCAGCGGGGCCAGGCTGCCGTCCTTTTCATAAAAGCGTCTTGGCATAGAAATGTTTCGTCTCCAATCGAAGGGCAAGGACTCGCCTCAACCCGAATCACTATCTGTGGTCTGAGGGCAGGTATGCCCGCCCTACAATACGCTGCTATTCCGCCTCTTCCAAGGCGTAGTCTTCCTGAGGAACTCCGGTCGGCACGGGCGGCGAGAGCCGCAGCTTTTTGTTCTCGAGTGACATAGAAACTATGCCGGAGCGAGTCACCTCGATCTCGCCATAGCTCCGCATCACGTCGATAAATTCGTCCAGCTTTTCAGGGTCGCCGGTTACTTCAAGCGCAAAGCCTTCGGTGGTCGAATCGACAACGCGCGCGTGAAAAATCTCAGCTTCTTTTAAAATTGAAGTCCGGCTCTGTTGCTGCGCGCGAACGCGCAGAAGCACCATCTCGCAATTTACGGATGGCGCCTCGGTCACGTCGCTCGCTTGCAGCACATTGATCAGCTTATTCATCTGCTTGATCACCTGTGCTCGGATGGCGGCCTCGACGTCCACCACAATGGTCATTCGCGACAATGAAGCGTCCAGCGTACGAGCAACCGTCAGGCTCTCGATATTGTATCCTCGCTGGCCAATCAGTCCCGTGACGCGCATTAGTGCGCCGGGTTTGTTTTCGAGCAAGAGAGAAATGATCTGTTGCATGGCGAGCCCTTCCCCCTACACTTCCACCGGCTGCGGAGGCCGCAGCACCATCTCGTTGATCGCGCCGCCCGCCGGAACCATTGGATATACATTTTCCATCGGCGACACTTTTACGTTCAGCAGATACGGGCCCGGTTCGCGCACAGCTTCTTCAAGGGCTTTCGGCATCTCAGCGGCGGTCTCCACAGTCCGGCCTTTGAAGCCATACGCTCCTGCGAGTTTCTCCGCATCCGGGAACGCGGTCAATTCCACCTGGGAGAGCCGGTTATTGTAGAACAACGTCTGCCATTGCCGCACCATGCCGAGATAGCCGTTGTTCATCACGATGATCTTCACCGGCAGTTGATAATTTACGATGGTGGCGAGCTCCGGGATGGACATCTGAAAACCACCGTCGCCGACGAGGGCGAACACGAGCTTGTCGGGCCGTGCGAATTGCGCTCCTATCGCTGCAGGCAGCCCGAATCCCATTGTGCCGAGGCCGCCCGAATTGAGCCACAACCGGGGTTCGTCGAAGCGGATGAGTTGCGCGCACCACATTTGATGTTGTCCCACGTCGCTTGAGACAATCGCCTTGCCGTTCGAAAGGCGGTTGATCTCCGCCATCAAATGCTGCGGCTTGATTTCCGTCTTCGAAGTTTCGGCGACGAGCGGGTGCTCTTCCTTCCACTCGCGAATCTGCTTCCACCATGCCTGTCGCGCCGCCGCATTCTTCGCCCGGCATGACGACTCCAGTTCCTTGAGCTCGGCGGTTAATTTCGGCAGCACACGCTTGACATCGCCGACGATAGGCAGATCGGCATGCCGGTTCTTACTGATTTCCGAGGGATCGATGTCGACGTGAATCACTTTCGCGTGCGGAGCAAAGGCGGCCAGCCGCCCTGTGACGCGATCGTCAAAGCGGACGCCGAGCGAAATCAGCAAATCCGAGTGGGTGATGCCCATGTTGGCTGCATAGCTGCCATGCATGCCCGGCAAGCTGATGAAGTTGGGATGATTGCCCGGCAGAGCGCCGAGACCCATTAACGTGCAAACCGCCGGCGCATCCAATGCTTCAACGAGATGGCGCAATTCGTTGTTCGCGTTCGCCGCGATGATGCCGCCGCCCGCATAGATGAACGGCCGCTCCGCTTCCCACATCATCTGGGCCGCGCGGCGAATCTGGCCGCCATGGCCTTCGTTATACACTTTGTAGCCCGGTAGATGAATCTCGGCTACCGGCGTGTACTGGGCGTTGCCCTGAAAGACGTCTTTCGCAATGTCGACAAGCACCGGACCGGGGCGGCCGGTAGCGGCGATATAAAACGCCTCGTGGACAATCTTCGGCAGGTCGTTGATGTTCTTGACCAGATAGTTGTGCTTTGTCGCCGAGCGGGTAATTCCAAATGTGTCCGCTTCCTGGAAGGCGTCGGATCCCATTACCTTTGTCGACACTTGTCCGGTAAGCGCCACGATGGGAATCGAGTCCATCATCGCGTCCATTAAGCCCGTTACGAGGTTGGTCGCCCCGGGGCCGGACGTCGCGCAGCACACGCCGACTCGTCCCGTCGCGCGAGCGTAGCCCTGCGCTTCAAACGCTGCATTCTGTTCGTGCCGAACCAGAACATGGCGAATCGGGTTATCGAAAAGCGCGTCGTAGAGGGGCAGCGTGACGCCGCCCGGATAACCGAAGATGCACTCGACGTTTTCGCGCGCCAGACATTCAAGCAGAATCTTTGCGCCGGATAAGAGTGTCGACATAGGGTTTGTATTCGTACTGAGACTTGTTTTTACCGTTGTACCTGTTCGGGAATCGCATACGGCGTTCCCCGAAAATGAAAAGGGCCACCCGCTGGCTTGGTTACCCGCCCGGTGGCCCCGATTCTGATTCGTGAGGCGGCCCCTAGGCGGTCCCGACTACGACCACCGCGAGAAGCGCTACGACGATCCTGGAAAGGTTCATATCACGAAGAGGATGACTCCATCACCTGGTAGGGAATTTGGAACCTGTCGCTCTAGAAATAGAATAGAGTAGAAGCGATTTTTATGCAAGGGAATGGAAGTATAAAAAATTAGTATGCACTGCCGCGATGCTGCGATGCCACCGCTACAGCCCCAGAACCGGCGTCCAGTTCTCTTTGGGGAGCCAGTCGCGGAAGTGTTTCACTAAGGCCTTGGCTTCGCTTTTGCTTGTCCGATCGGCGATGTAGCGCATTCGGCCGTTGAAAACGAATCCGATCCGCCCATCGACCACCCGATAGCTGCGCCACACGCGCATGATAATCCGCCCATCGAGGGCCGCCACGTGTAAATCGCGGAGATGTTCAACCGGATAAACGCGAGAAGCCGCAATTACGCCCACCCGGCGCGACGCGCTCAGAAGGCCCCCTCTTAAGGTAATTTCCTCCCGGCCGAACGAGATCCAAACCAGGCGAAGCAAGCCGATGGCCGCCAACATCGGAAAAACGACAACGTAGGGGCCTGCCAGCAGCCAATGGCCGCCTTTCAACACGGGGAGCAGGGTGCGCCAGATTTCGATTGCCAGCGCTATCCAGATGACTTCGACGAGCACTTCCTGGAATAGCCGGCCCGTGTCGCGATCGGGGCCGATCTCGATGGTGAGTTGCCCCTCATCCTGATAGACACGGATTCGATTAAGCATCGTCATGTCACATCACCTACATTCATCATTAAGCCTGCGGGCGTAGACAGGCAGCAACTTCTGGACTGCCCCTGCACAGGACCACCGTGCCTGGCAGTTCCGATTCTGGTTTGCCTCGGAACGCGTACCGGCGGCTTAGGCCACCACTTCGGGTTCCGGTAGGGCCGGCGCCTTTTGTTTGGGCGTCCGTTTCCGGCTGAATCGCTCCTGGAAATGCTCCAGGTACAGGTAAATTACCGGGGTGATGTAGAGTGTCAGGACCTGCGACACGACCAGACCTCCGACTACGCAGAGGCCGAGGGGACGCCGGGCTTCCGCGCCCGCGCCGCCGCCGAGTGCAATCGGCAGCGTTCCGAACAGCGCCGCCATGGTAGTCATCATGATCGGGCGGAAACGTTTGGCGCATCCTTCAAAGATTGCGTCTTCCGCGTTTTTACCCTCGTTGCGTTGCGCTGCGATTGCGAAGTCGATCATCATAATGGCGTTCTTCTTTACGATGCCGATCAACAGGATGATGCCGACGAACGCGTACAAGCTCAGCTCATATCCGAACAGCCAAAGCGTGATCAAAGCGCCCAAGCCGGCGGGTGGCAGACCGCTGAGAATTGTGATGGGGTGAATGAAACTCTCATACAACATGCCCAGCACTAGGTAAATGACAAGCACGGCAATTACGAGCAGGAGAGCCAATCCGCTGACGGAGTTCTGGAACGCCTGGGCAGTACCCTGAAACGCAAAGGTCATCGTGTCCGGCAAGCCGACTTCATGTGCGGCTTCTTCAATGCTCCGGGTCGCCTGACTGAGCGCGATGCCGGGCCGCAAGTTAAATGAGAAATTTACGGCGGGCAGTTGACCGATGTGATTCACGCTCAGGGGCGCTACCGTAGACACGGTGTGTGTCACTGCCGAAAGCGGCACGAGATTGCCAGTGTTGGAGCGGATATACAGCTTCTGCAAGGAAACGGGGTCCTGCTGATATTGCGGTTCCACTTCCAGAATGACGTCGTATTCGTCGAGAGATGTCTGAATGGTCGAGATGCGCCGGTCGCCGTAGGCATCATAGAGCGTGTTGGCGATGGCTTCGGGCGTCACGCCAAGCGCAAGAGCGCGGTTTCGATCGATCTCAACATTAAGGCGCGGGCTGTTTAGACGCAGGTCGCTATCGACGTTCATCAACTGTGGCAGCGAGTTCAGCTTCGCCTGGAGCTTCGGCGCCCATTTATAAAGATTTGAAGTTTCCGCGTCCTCTAGCGCGACCGAATACTGCGCGCGTCCTTCGCCCTGTCCGATGTTAATTAGCGGAGGAACACGAAGGAACGCCATAATGCCGGGAATCTTGGCGAAGCCCTGTTGCAGTTGGGCGATAATGGCATCCGCTTTCGGGCGATGTGGATCGTCCTTCAACGCGATAAAGAAAAAGCCTTGATTTTGACCTGTGAATCCGCCGGTTCCCGTGACGTACCGTTCCACCCAGGGATTCGAGCGGACAACTGTCGCGGCCTCAGCCTGCAACTTCAACATATGCGCGTATGAGGTGTCTTCGGACGCTTCCGTACCGCCGAAAATAAAGCCTACGTCCACAGTCGGGAGGAAGCCTTTCGGCATGACCACGAATAGATAGAGCGTGACAGCGGTGAGCACACATGTCGTCAGCAGCATGCTGAATCGGTGCCGGAGCGTCCAGGTCAGCGTGTGCTGGTATCCGATATTCAAACGATCGAAGCTGGTTTCAAAGAACCGGTAGAATGCGCCGTGATGCTGCTCATGTTCGTTCCGCAGGAAGCGGCTGCAGAGCATGGGCGTCAGGGTCAGCGAGATCACGCCGGAAATGAGAACGGCGACACTAATCGTGATAGCGAATTCATGTAGTAGCCGTCCGATAATGCCGGGCATGAATAGCACGGGAATGAAGACGGCGACTAGCGAAAGCGTCATCGAAATGATGGTGAAGCCGACCTCGCGCGCTCCTTCGATGGACGCTTGCCAGCGCGTCTTGCCCATCTCCATGTGCCGCACGATATTTTCGAGCATCACGATGGCGTCGTCGACGACGAATCCGACTGACAACGTCATCGCGAGCATCGACAATGTGTCGATCGTGAAGCCCAGTAGTTTCATCGCGGCAAACGTGCCAAGCAGGGACAAAGGCACCGCCAGGGCCGGTATGATGGTCGCCGAAATATTGCGCAAGAAGACGAAAATGACCAACACGACCAGGCAGATGGTCACGCCTAATGTGAGCTTCACGTCCGAAATCGATTCGCGGATGTTAGTCGAGGCGTCGTGAATCACCTTCAACTCGACGCCCGATGGTAACTGCTGCTGAAACGCCGGCATGATCTGCTGGATGCGGTCCACAGTCGCGACTGTGTTTGCTCCCGGCTGCTTCTTCACCGCCAGCACCATTGCTAGATCGGTGTTGTAGAAAAACTTGGATTTATTCTCGGTAACGCTGTCTATTACGTTGCCCAGATCTTCCAGCCGCACGGGACTGCCGTTCTGGTACGAAACAATCAGCGGCGCAAATTCAGAGGCCGCGTTGAGCTGGCTGCTTGACCAGACCGTGTATGCCTTCGTTTGACCATATAATGACCCGGTCGGGATGTTCAGGTTGCTCTGCGTGACCGCATTGCGCACTTCTTCAAGGCCCATCTTGCGGGAGGCGATTTTGTCCGGATCGATCTGAATTCGGACCGCATATTTTTTGGACCCGTACACATTCACGCTGGCGATGCCCGAAACCATAGAGATGCGGCGCGCGATGATCTGCTCGGCGTATTCGTCCAGCTTCGACAGCGTCATTCTGTCCGACTTAACGGCCATATACAGAATGGGCTGTTCCGCCGGGTTCACCTTCTGGAAGGAAGGCGGGGACGGCATATTGGTCGGCAAGCTGCCTTCGGCGCGGGCGATGGCCGCCTCCACGTCCTGGGCCGCCGCGTCGATGCTACGGTTCAGGTCGAATTGCAACGTGATGCTGGTCGATCCGAGCGAACTTGACGACGTCATCAGTTCAACACCCGCAATCGTCGAAAACTGCTTTTCGAGAGGTGTTGCGACAGAAGCCGCCATCGTGTCCGGGTTCGCGCCGGGCAGCGAGGCTGACACCTGGATAGTGGGGTATTCTACCTCCGGTAATTCGCTCACCGGCAGGCTTGTGTAGCTCAGGATGCCAAAGAGCAGAATGCCGGCCATGATGAGCGTGGTCGTGACCGCGCGGCGAATAAAGAAATCGGTAAAATTCATAGCGCGCTCGCTTGACTAACTGCCGGATGCTTGGTTGTTAGATGCGGTGGCCTCCGCTTGACTTTGCGGTTTCAGGACGTGGACCTTGGCTCCGGGCGCGAGTCTCATTTGCCCCTCCGTGATGACCATCTCGCCGGCCTTGAGCCCGGAACCGATCACGGATTTGTCTCCCCAACCGCGAAGGACATCTACCGGGCGCATGGAAACACTCGAATCCGAGGCCATTACCCATACATATTTGCCGTTTGGACCTGTTTCCACGGTCTGGGTCGGCACAACCACCCGGTCCTGCTCGACCGCCAGTTGAGCCTTCACGTTCACGAACTGACCAGGCCACAGACGGTGTTTCGGGTTCGCGAAAACAGCCTTCAACTTGATCGTTCCGGTATTCAGATCCACGGCATTGTCGATAAAATCCAGCTTGCCTTTCTCCTGTGCTTCGCCACCCGGCAACGCGATCACCTCCAGAGGATGTTGGGCGTTATAGCGCCGGATTTCGGGGAGTTGCTGCTGAGGAACAGAGAACGATACGTAAATCGGCTGCGTCTGCAGCAATGTGACGAGGGTGGCATCGTTATCCTTCACCAGGTTGCCTGGCCTGATCTGAATCGCTCCGGTGCGCCCCGACATTGGCGCGCGGATAGTGGTATAGCTAAGTTGCAGTTTGGCGTCTTCCAAACGGGCCTGGTCGGCTCGGACCGCAGCTTCCGATGACGTCACTGCGGCCTGGTCGGCGGCCAGCGTGGCTCGATTCGACTCCGACGTGGCGACAACTGTTTCGGTCTGCTCTTTCGAGAAGATGCCTTCTTTCTCCAACGCTTGGGCGCGATCCGCCTGCGCCTGAGCGCTTTTTAGCATGGCCTGATCCTTGACCACATTCGCTTTAGCCTGCGCCGTGAGAGCGATATCGCGCGCCAGGTTGGCTTCGGCTTCGTGGATGGCATCAAGGAAGGGCGTCTGATCGATCTCAAACAAAATATCGCCGGCGCGCACATCCTGGCCTTCCTGGAAGTGAACGGACTTCACTTGTCCCGCTACTCGCGACTTGACGTCCACCGTGGACAAGGCTTCCACATTGCCGATAGCCGATAGGTCGAGAGGGACGTTGGAAGAGGTCGCCGAAACCGCACGCACTGCCACCGGCCCCATCGCAAAGGCGGCGCCTTTCGGCCCCCCTGAGGAGCAGGCGGCCAAGCCAAGCAGGCCCCCGCCCAGAAGTGCGACAGCTGCAACTACATGAAAACGATGGAGATGCATCGAAGATGAAAGTGAAGACATTCGAAGAACTATTAGTTGATACAGAGGAAACTGGAGGCAGATGTGCCCGAAGTCAAAACTCGAAACACCATTTGATGGACAACTTTATAGTGACACAAATCGCAACCGCCAAAAGTGATACGGATAAGCCCCGAAAAAGTTCCGTGTAATTGGAGTTTGTCGCGTGCGTTAAACCCACCCTCCGTCCTGGGACTGGGAAGATAAATTCTTCGGCGTCGGCGGTTCTCCGGGCATAACCAAGCGCTGCTAGAGAACGAAAGAAAGAGTGATGTGGCTGCGGATCATGCTGGGGCCACGGAGATTCTTTGAAGGAGCGATCTATGAAAAAGCAAATTGCTGCGTTTCTTTTAGCGGCGGGTCTCGGCGCCGTTCCTGCGGCTTTCGCGCAGGACAAGATGCAAGACACCAAGATGTCGCAGGACAAGATGGAGCATGACAAGATGTCCGGCGAGAAGATGAGTAAGAAGAAGCACAAGAAATCCAAAAAGGATAAGAATGACAAGATGCCCGGCGACAAAATGTCGGGAGGCAAGATGAACCAGAAGTCGCAATAGCGACTGGCTCTGATGTCGGGCCAGGTACGCATGGCCCGAATGTCATTCTTGGATTTTTCAAAAGTGAGCCGGGAAATAACGACGAACGCGATGCTCCGGCGTATTGTTCGTCACGAAGTGCTTAGCGGATGTATCTTACAATCCCGTCCAAAGCAACGCGACGGTAAGAGCAATCATGATGACGCTGGTCGCGACCGCGATGATATTGCCGGTGAGCCGGTTCCGGTATTCGCCCATCAAGCGCGGCGTGTTGATCAGCACCAGCATGAAAACGAGCACAAACGGCAGCAGGATGCCGTTTGCCACTTGTGAGAACAGGATTACCTTGAGAAGCGGCAGTCCAGGGACCAGGACGAACGCAGCACCAAATACAATGAGCGCCGTGTACAGTCCGTAGAAAATCTTTGCCTCTCCAAAACGCCGGCCAACGCCGGATTCGAAGCCCAGGCCTTCGCAGATGTTATACGCCGTTGCAAGTGGCAAGATGGCGGCGGACATCAAAGACGCATTGATCAAGCCGATGGCGAACAACCCGGCGGCGAAATTGCCCGCGAACGGAGCGAGCGCCTTCGCTGCGTCAGCGACATCGTTAATTTCGGAGTGGCCGCTCTTAAAGATGGTTGCGGCGCAAGCCACCATGATGAAGAATGCAACCACGTCGGTAATGATGCAGCCAAGGATCACGTCAACCCGGCACAGATTGTAATTGCGCTTCGAAATGCCTTTCTCGACGACCGACGCCTGCAGATAAAACTGCATCCAGGGTGTGATGGTTGTTCCGATGAGCCCGATGATCATCGCGATGTAACCGGGATTTGAACTGAGATGAGGAAGTACTGTAGCGTGCAGAGCCGTGGGCCAGTCGGGGCGCGCCAGTATCGCGGATATCGGGTAGGTGAAATAAATCAACGAAAGCAGCAGCAGCACTCGTTCGACGGGTTTGTACGAACCGCGAACGATCACGAGCCATACGACCAAGGCTCCAAGGGGCACGGCGATATATTTACCGACGCCAAACATACCGAAGCCCGATGCCAATCCCGCAAACTCGGCCGCGATGTTTCCGAAATCGGCCAGGCTGAGGACAAACATCGTGAAGAACGTCATCCGCAGGCCGAACTCCTCGCGGATCAAGTCCGAAAGGCCCTTTCCGGTGATGGCGCCCATGCGCGCGGCCATTTCCTGAACGACGATCAGCGCGATCGTGGTGGGAATTAGTGTCCACAGCAGCGCGTAGCCGTATTTCGCCCCGGCCTGCGAGTAAGTGAGTATACCGCCCGGGTCGTTGTCGACATTTGCGGTGATGAACCCCGGACCTATCACGGCGAGCAGAGCGAACAAGCGATAGCTGATTAACGTCCAGGGCTTTGTCGGGTGACGGATGCGTGTGTGCTTCGGTCCGGAATGGCTATGCTCGGTTGGTTGCATCGGCACACGTATTTCACTGACATGGAGGGGGGCCGTTGCTGAGGCTTGGGCCGCGGAGCCACCGGTCTCGACGATCTAAAGGAAAGCCTCTTTCGTTGTCGATAACCCGTTCTGGTTCAACAACTCCCAGACCGCGCAGGGCGATCTGAGCTTCCGGGACACCATTTCATTATGGTTTTCAGCCTAGCCGTTATGCAACCCGAAACTGTGGCGTTCGATGAGGACGGCCGCTGCGGCCAGGAATCACCATCGCTGGTGGATTTGCACCAGCCGCCATTCGCCCGGGTGGCTCGCATTCCACTGATTCTAAAGTCTTATTCAGTCTGGCCAGTAAGATGCTTCTGAGTTGGTGGGAATAGGTTTTCATATGAGCAGTTCACGAAAGAGAGCATTGGTTGCTGTGAGCGCTGCCTTAATTGGCTTCGTTTTTTCATTGCAAGCTCAAGATGCATCGGGAGACGATCCCAGCCACAGCGTTGCCCGTATTAGCCTGATTCAGGGTGAGGTAAACGTGCAGCGCGGCGATTCGGGCGAAGTGGTTGCGGCGGCGCTGAACGCGCCGCTACAAGCGCAGGATCATCTGCAAACCGCGGATGGTTCACGCGCCGAGATTCAGTTCGATTCCTCCAACATGGTCAGGCTTGCGGCCGGTACGGACGTTGGCATCGGCAACATGGCCTACCGGCAGTATCAATTGCAGCTCGCAACCGGCACAATCGAATATCGCGTTTTGCGCGATCAGAACGCGACCGTCGAGTTGGATACCCCGAGCATTTCCATACGGCCGCAGCGAACCGGCGAATACCGGCTGACGGTGACTCCGGACGGGACGACGACCGTAACGGTCCGTTCCGGCCAGGCGGAAATCTACAGCCCCAGCGGCTCGCAGACACTGTCAGCGGGCCGGACCATGCTCGTTCGCGGCTCGCAATCGGACCCCGAATTTCAAATGGAGGCGGCTCTTCCACGCGATCAGTTCGACGATTGGAATCACAATCGCGATCAGGACTTGCTCCGATCGCGCAGCTATCAGAACGTCGCGACCGATGTGTACGGCGCGGAAGACCTGGACCCGTATGGCACCTGGGTGCCTTCTTCGTATGGCAACGTCTGGGCTCCTCGGGTAGCGGCGGGTTGGGCCCCTTATAGCTCAGGGCGCTGGGTTTGGCAGGACTACTACGGCTGGACCTGGGTCAGCTACGACCCTTGGGGTTGGGCGCCCTATCACTATGGCCGTTGGTTCCGGAACGGAGGCTACGGTTGGTGCTGGTGGCCAGGCGCGCGCTCTCAACGGTATTATTGGCGGCCGGCGCTGGTTGCGTTCTTCGGGTTCGGCGGAGGCGGCGTCAATATTGGAATCGGGTTCGGAAATGTCGGCTGGACAGCACTTGCGCCGTTTGAACCTTGGCATCCCTGGTATGGGCGGAGCGCCTGGGGCGGCTACCGGAACCAGACCATTATCAACAACATCAATATCTACAATACTTACCGTAACTCCCGGTTCAATAACGGGGTCGTCTACACCCAGTTCAACCGGTTCGGACAAGGTCATGGCGCGTTTCTGACGGCCAATGGTTCGAACATTCGCAACGTGTCGCTTGTGCGGGGACGGTTGCCGGTGACACCCACCCGCGCGAGTCTTGCATTTGTAAACCGCACGCCGGCGGCCATGCCGCAGCGCTTTGCGGCCGCCCAGAATCAGCGGTTCTTCTCGCGTCAGCGGACCCTGCCGGCGCAGAGGACGTCCTTTGCGGACCAACAGCGGCAGATGGCGGACTTCCAGCAGCGCACGCTCGGAACGCGGCCGTCCCTCAATGCCGGCGCCAGAGGGCCCGCTGGCGAGTTCAACAGAGCCACGGAAGCTCGTCCGAACGTCAACGCCGCCACAAACGGCGGATGGCGGCGCGCCAACGGGGAGGCAAGCCGGCCGGCCCAGCAGGCGCCCAACGCGCAGCAGGCGCCGAATGCGCTGCGGACGCCCAATGCAAATTCCAACAGCTATCGCCAGGGCAGCGCGGCCGGAGGATGGCAGCGATTCGGCCAAGGCAATGCCCCGGCCACTTCCGAACGGGGGGTGCGCTCGCAGGCCGGCCCATCGCAAACTCCGGGTTGGCGTACGATGAATGCGCCACGGCCAAACACGCCCAACCAGCCGAACGCGGCAGCGCGCCCCGAAGTGTCGCGCCGCTCGTCGGACAGCGGCTGGCATCGCTTCGGTGAGCCTGACTCCTCACCCAACTCAAGCAGCATGGAACGCAGGAGTTCTCCGTCCACGAACTCGGGCGGCGGCTGGCACGGATTCGGTTCCACGCAAGATAGACAAGAAAATACGCCGCGGCCCAATGGAACCAATCGGGGAGGATCGGCCCAGCCTCAATACTCGAGGCCAAGCACTAACTTCCGCAACGAACAACCGGTGCGCATCAATCCGCCAATGGTGCAGCAGCGGCCAAGCTACCGATCGCAGCCCAGCTATCAGGCTCCCCGCACGAGTCAGCCGCGTTATAGCGCTCCGCGCGCGCCCGAGCAACGCTACAGCGCTCCGCGAAACGAATCTCGCGGCGCGGTTCGCGGTGGCGGCGCCCCTCGCGGTGGCGACGCTCCTCGCGGCGGCGGCTCCAGGCATCCGCGCTAATCCGCAGCGCCATCGATTTTCCCTCGGCCGTTCACGCCGCTAATTTGGCGTGAGCGGCCTTTTTTAACACTAGCCCCAACAATCCGGGACCGCTAACCGGTCGCGGTACGCTCAGGAGTGTACCGCATGCGCTGCATTCTGCTGCCGCTCACCCTTGCGATCGCTATGAGCATTCCCGCCCTCACTGAAACCTTTCCCGATACAGCACAATTAAAAGAAATGGCGGCGCGCTTTGCGCCAACGCCGCTGCAAGTGGATCTTTCCGGCCTCTCACCAGGCGACCGGCGCGCACTCTCGAAGTTGATTCAGGCCGGGCATATCGTCGACCGCATTTTCATGGAGCAGCTCTGGAGCGGCGACAACGCGCTATACGAAAAGCTGCTTGCCGACGACACTCCGCTCGGCCGCGCGCGCTTACATCTATTTTGGATTTACAAAGGACCCTGGTCCGACCTCGATGCGCACAAGGCCTTTCTCCCCGGTGTACCGGAACGAAAGCCGCTGGGCGCGAATTTTTATCCGCCGGACATGACTCGTGAAGAATTTGACAAGTGGATAGCCGCGCTTCCGCATGACGAGGCTGCGAAAGCGAAAAGCTTCTTTACCGCGATTCGCCGCGGCTCCGCCGCGCATCGATTGTCTATCGTGCCTTACCATCGGGCCTACCATTCCTACCTGGAAGAGGCGGCGCAGCTTCTGAAAGAGGCGGCGAGCGACACGACTAACGAATCGTTGAGACGGTTTTTGAACCTGCGGGCGCAAGCTTTTCTTGATGACGACTACTACGCGAGCGATATCGCCTGGATGGATCTGGACGCTCCCATCGACGTGACGATTGGGCCGTATGAGACCTATAACGACGAATTGTTTGGATATAAAGCGTCTTTCGAGGCATACGTTTGCCTGAAAGATGAGGCTGAAACGCAAAAGTTGAACGGCTTCTCCGCCCATTTGCAAGAGGTTGAAGATAATCTTCCTCTGGACCGCCAGTATCGAACGAAGCTCGGCGCACTGATGCCGATCCGGGTTGTCAACGAAGTGCTTTCAGCGGGCGACGGCAACCATGGCGTGCAGACCGCCGCGTACAACCTGCCGAACGACGAGAAAATCGTCCAGCAAAAGGGCAGCAAAAAGGTGATGCTCAAGAACGTTCAGCGCGCCAAATTCGACAGTACGCTTGTGCCTATTTCGAAATTGGTGCTGCCTGCGCTTGCCCGGAAAAATCTCAGTTTCAACTCGTTTTTCACGCATATTCTCGCCCACGAGCTTAGCCACGGGATCGGCCCGCACGAGATCCGAGTGGATGGACGTAGTACGTCCGTCCGGCTTGAACTCAAGGACTTGTACAGCACGATTGAGGAGGCCAAGGCCGATGTGACCGGCCTTTTCATGCTCCAGTATTTCTTCGATAACGGCATTCTGCCGGGAGGCGCGGGAGCCGAACACCGGCTCTACACTACCTATCTGGCATCCTCGTTCCGCACGCTGCGGTTCGGCATCACGGAAGCGCACGGCCGCGGCATGGCTTTGCAATTCAACTATTTTAGGGACCACGGCGCGTTTGTCACCCGAGACGATGGAACGTTCGAAGTGAACTATGGAAAAGTGAAGGACGCGGTTCGAAGCCTCGATCACGACCTGCTCACCATTGAGGCGCATGGCGACTACGCAGGCGCGCAAAAGATGTTGAACCGCCTGGCCGTGATTCGCCCGGAAGTGCAGCGCGCGCTCGATCGGATGAGCCAAATCCCGGTCGACATTGAGCCGGTCTTCGTCACGGCGGATGAACTCGTTCCGCCGAAGCACTCTTATCGATAACAATGCCGAGCAAGCCGGTTCTCATCTATGACGGCGAGTGCGGATTCTGCCGCCTGTGGCTCGACTATGCTCAGGCACTTCTGGGCGTTTCCGTCGAGTGGCTCCCTTCGCGGCAAATTTGCGACCGTTTTCCGGAAATCGATCGCGCTGAGTTCAAACGAACGGTGGTCTTTGTGGATGGCGCCGGCAGCGTTCATTATGGCGCCGGGGCAATCTTTACGCTGCTCGCGCTGGCGCCCAACCGTGGTTTCTGGCTTTGGCTCTACCATGTGCTGCCGCCGTTCCGCTGGATATCGGAAGGGACGTATGGCTGGATTGCCGCTCATCGCAACGCGGCCTACACGCTCACGAAATACTCGTTCGGGCGCGTGATTCGCCCTCTGAATTACCGCATTACCGAATCGCTGTTCCTGCGTGTTCTGGGGATCGTGTACTGGTTCGCGTTCGCATCGCTGCAGGGACAGATCGTTGGTTTGATCGGTGCTCATGGAATTACTCCGGTCGCGCGGGCCATGGCGGCAATGCATTCGGAAGCCGGCTGGAAAGCCGTTCTGGTGGTGCCGAGTATTTTCTGGTTCGGCAATAGCGATTCGTGGCTTCTCTGGGTTTGCAATGCCGGCATGATCGCATCCGTCGTTCTCACCATCGGCGGCTGGCTTGGGCAATGGTGGCAGCGGGTTGCGGCTCTTTTTTGCTTTGTCCTGTATCTTTCGGTCTCCACGATTGGGCAGCCATTCACGCTCTTCCAATGGGACGCGCTGCTTACGGAAGCCGGATTCCTTGCGATCTTCTCTGGCATCCCGTTTCTCGTCTGGCCCTACAGGCTGCTGCTCTTCCGGCTGATGTTCGAATCCGGCTGTGTAAAGCTCTTGAGCCACGATCCGGGCTGGCGCAATCTGCATGCGCTCCGCTTCCATTTCATGACCCAACCTCTGCCGAATCCTCCCGCGTATTACGTGTATCAATCTCCAGGCTGGATACTCGACACGCTGACGCTGCTCACGCTGTTGATCGAGATTGTCTGTCCCTGGCTATTGTTTCTTCCGCGGCGCATCCGGCACTTCGGAATCGGACTGCTGATCGTCCTGCAGGTCTGCATCCTGCTTACGGGAAACTACGCGTTTTTCAACTGGCTCAGCATCGCCTTGTGTCTCTGGGCTTTCGACGACCGCGCATTTTCCAAGCTCACGCACTTCCTGCGGCGGTCCACCGTATTGGTGCGCTCCATCGCCGTTCGGCAGGCAGCCACCGTCGTGTTGGCCGCGCTCATGCTTTTGGGCGGCTTGCAAGCCGTGGCTTTGTTCGCGCCCTCCGTTGAGCGTCCCTTCGCTCGCCTCCTCGCGTTTCTGGCTCCCTGGCAGATTGTCAATTCATATGGACTCTTCGCCGTAATGACCACGACACGCCCTGAGGTTATCTACGAAGGTTCCAACGATGGGCAGCACTGGCGCGAGTATTCGTTCAAATACAAGCCTGGAAATACTCATCGTTCGCTGCCTCTGATCGCGCCGCTTCAGCCGAGGCTCGACTGGCAGCTATGGTTTGCCGCGCTGGGTGCATACCAGGAGAATCCCTGGACCGGTAATCTGGCGGTGCGTCTTCTCCAGGGTGAGCCAGCCGTGCTGAACCTGATGAACCCTCCGCCGTTCTCGAAGCCTCCAAAATTTATCCGCGCGTCTATTTACGATTACTGGTTCACGACGCCCGCGGAGCGCCGCAAAACGGGCGCGATCTGGAACCGGCGGTACGAGCGCGTCTTCATACCGGCGTTTTCGCTCGACATGTTACGGCCGGGACAGTAAACCCCAATTGACGCCCTAACGATGGAAGGCGTTTTTTCAGCGTTTAACACGCGCTCAGAAGATACTCCGAAGTTAGACGATCGGATGTTGGCTAAAAGCTACTTATGCCGTTTTGGCGGTAGGCTGCTAATCAGTGAACAGCCTCGGGTTCGCTACCAGGTTTTAACTTCCAGAGAAACTGGCTATGCTTGTGGAACTGAAAAGCTTGATAAAGCGGTTCTTTCCCGTACCGAACATCTGGCGTGAAGTAGAAACTCCAGGATTCACAATCGAGGATGACGGGAATCTCCGCCCCGGCGGGCGTGCCGGCTTTGAGTTCCATGAGGCTCGTCCTGCCCTGGGCGCCGGTCCATTCCCGTTGTTTTTCTTCTTCGATGTCACCGATCTCGGCCAGTAAGGGAGATTCGGCATAGACCTTCGCTCGAACCCAGTTGTTCTTGTCGAATGGATCGAGGCCTTGTGCAAGCTTGACCCAAATCGTCGCCTGCTCGCCCGGTTCAAGCATCCCGTTCCCATTGCCCTTTCCTTCGGTAACCGTGCGTTGAATGCTTGATCCGCCGCCCTGATTCCCTTTCTGACGGAAAACGGAGAATGTTT
>JAICLJ010000149.1 GCA_025927575.1 Bryobacteraceae bacterium
ACAAAACGGAGAAATAGCGTTCCACCATGCGCACGCTGAACGCTTGCAGATCGTCTACTGCCGGCGCGCTCAGCTCCCCGCTCCATTTTCCGCTCGTGATGCGGTCAAACGTAACCGGCTGTCGCCACGCTGCCGCGAGCGTGGACTCGGAGCTATATTTTGTTTTCAAAAAGCGCGTGAGTTCCTCGCGAGTCGCGCAAGATTCCGTGCTGTAGAGCATTCCCACCCCAGGAGTCTCGCTACGAAATCCCCAGGTAGGCTCGTTCATCAGAAAATACCCGATCAGAGCGGGATCGTTGGCCGTCTCGCGAAGCGTGGCAGCGTACTCGGCGGCATCCGCTTCGAAACCCCGATGGAAAACGTCCGGAAAGTCGCGATAGATCATGCCGGAGCGCTTCCCGCGAAATTCCATCGGCCGGACGTAAGGAAACCGGGCGGCGCTTGCAAATTTCCAATCGGACCAGTTGCCGACCGTGTTGAAACGCAGCCGTTTCATCTCCGACAGCGCGATGCGCGACCACTTGTCTTTCCATCCGCCGCGCCCGAATGTA
The DNA here is from genome assembly GCA_025927575.1 of Bryobacteraceae bacterium. Classification (GTDB taxonomy): domain Bacteria; phylum Acidobacteriota; class Terriglobia; order Bryobacterales; family Bryobacteraceae; genus KBS-96. Next base: position 552 of record JAICLJ010000149.1, read on the forward strand.
CGGATCATGTTAGCGGCCAGATAATTCACCAGCTTGCCTTCTGCCTGGCCGCCATCGGCATCATCGTAAATCTCGGCAAATTCATCTTTAGGGTCGGGCCGCCAGCTCAACGCGCCCTCGATACCGTCAAATCGCGCGTTCGTGTCAACCCGGACGCAGTCAAGCCCGGCGGACCAGAATGCGTAGCCGTCCGGGTCCACCAGCCACGAGCGCCGGCCATCCTGGTGCGTGCGGAAGAAGCCCGAGCCATCGCCCAATCTCTTGCTTTTCCAACCTCCCCAGGCGGAGAACTGCTCAGGCCACTTAATGACGGATGCGTCTTCGTACTGCTTTTGAATTCGCGTCTTCAGTTCTTCAATGGAGCGGGTCTTCGCCGGCCAGTTGCGCTGCACGCTTTGCCCGAACCGATCGAGCAGCGCGCCTTTCGGCAGCACGGGTTTCAATAGTTTGGGAACCTCGGTCGTCGATACCGTCAGCGGAGTCATGCACCAGCGCACGCGATCCGGCCCCTTGCGGAAAAGCTGCAGAGTCACGCGGTCAACCTTCCGCGGATCGACACGATCCCCTGACGCCATGGGCTTCAAAAATGCGCCTTCGCGATCGATCATCCAGCGGTTCTGGTTCAGCAGTTCGAAGGGCAGCCGCATACGAAACGAACACTGGGTCAGGCCGCCGAAAGCGAAACGAAATGTGGGGCCGCTTGCTCCTTCCTGCAGCAGCAGATTGAATACCGCGAGGTTGTCGCCATCCAGCAGCATGTCGGCCGTGATGTACTTTATGCTCGCCAGCGCTCCAGGCTCAACCCGATAAACGAGGCCATCGCCTTCGGCGCCTGCGATGTACCAGGCGGCGTCCGATATAGGAGTCTTGCCTGCCTCTTTCGAGAGGCCGCCCTTCATCTCCGGGACGCCAAGCGTCCGGCCGATAGCGGCGCGCGCAAACAGATCAATCGGGACAACTGTTGCGGCGGCGGCGCTCAGAAATTCTCGTCTCCTCAAACGCACCCCCTGCGCTCCGTAACGCGCAAGCGCAATTCATTCATTCTATTGCCGATTGACAGCTGGCACTATCGGCGCGGCAAGGTGAATCGAAACGCCGAGCCTGAACCGGGCTCTGACTCCACCCAGATCCGCCCGCCGTGGTGAGTTACGATCTTCTTGCAAATCGCGAGTCCCAGCCCCGTGCCCGGATGTTCGCTTCTGCTGTGCAGGCGCTTGAACAGGCCGAAGACGATCTCGTGATATTCCAGAGCAATGCCGATTCCGTTATCTTCCACGGAAAGCCGCCATTCCGATTCGGTGGAGTGGAGTTTGATGCGAATCTCCGGGTCTGCTTCACTGCGATATGTAATTGCGTTGCCGATGAGGTTTTGGAAAACTCTCGTAATCTGGAGAGCGTCGCCACACACAACCGGCAGCCGATCGGAGACGATCTTCGCGTGAGCGTTGATAATTTTCTGCTCTAAGTTCGCAAGCGCCTCATTCAAGGCGATATTGCAGTCGACCTTCGAAAAATGCTCGTCGCCTTGCGAGTCCAGCCGTGAGAGAGCGAGCACGTCCTTTACGACGTCCTGCATGCGCTTGGCATTTTCACTGATGTAGCCGAGATACTGAGTTGCGTCTGCCTGGAGTTGTCCCTGCAACCGGCTGTCCAGCAACTGCGCGTATAGCGAAACAACGCGCATAGGTTCCTGGATATCGTGGCTTGCTGCGTATGCGAATTGCGCAAGTTCTTCGTTCGACCGGACAAGTTCCTCGGTTCGGCGCTGCACACGCTTCTCCAATTCGGCATTCAGGTTCCGAATCTCCTCGTCAACACGCTTTCGGTCGGAAACATCGCGGATAGCCGTTATTAACAGAGTGCCGTCCAGATCTTCGAACGAATTCAAGCTGATTTCGACCGGAAAGGTAGTGCCGTCCCGCCGCACCCCGGTCAGTTCGCGCCCATGAACCACACCGTCGTTGTACGCTCCATTCTGGGCATCGGCGGGTGTGCTCAGCTTCCAGGCTGGAATGATGGCATCGATCCGCCGTCCCAGCAATTCGTGCCGCGAGTAATGAAATAGCGACTCCAGCCTCGAGTTCACCAGGGCGATATCGCCATTTTCATGGCACATCACCATACCATCCGGAGCCGCTTCGAGAACACATCGCAATTTCTCTTCTTCCCGTTTCAGAACCGTAGCCTGATCCCGCAGCACGCCGGCATTACGGCTCAACTCTACAAACACGGATACTTTTGAACGCAAAATCTCTGGGATAATCGGCTTAAACAAAAAGTCAACCGCCCCCAGGTCGTATCCGCGGAACAAGTGTGCATCGCTCCGGTACGCGGTCAGGAAGATGATCGGAATCTGGCGGGATCGCGGCCGGCTCCGTATCAATTCCGCGGTCTCGAACCCGTCCATCTCGGGCATCTTCACGTCGAGCAGAACCGCGGCGAACTCCTCGCTCAATAAATGGCGCAGAGCCTCCGTGCCCGATCCCGCCAACACCACTTCTCCGCCGATGCCCTCCAGGGAAGCCTCGAGCGCGACGAGGTTTTCCGGCCGGTCGTCGACCAAAAGTATTTTGACTGGTCTTTCGTTTACGTACACGTCATGTTGATTTTCAGTAGTTATTTAATCGGTGAATCTCACGTTCCCGCGAACGGGCCGGACATTGCAGGATCGCGTAAGCCACACGCGCATTACCGAAAACAGATGTTCGACGTCCACGGGCTTCGGTATGTAATCGGAGGCGCCCGCCTCGATGCACTTTTCGCGATCTCCCTTCATCGCTTTCGCCGTGAGCGCAATGATCGGAAGATGCTCGAACTCCTTTATGCCTCGAATCGCTCGTGTCGTCTCGTATCCATCCATCTCCGGCATCATGACATCCATCAGCACAAGATCGATACCGGGCGTCCGGCTGAGAAGCTCAATCCCGGCGCGCCCGTTTTCCGCATGAATCGCCTCAATGTTTTGCTGTTCCAACACACTGGTCAACGCGAATATATTCCTGATATCGTCATCGATGATAAGCACCTTTCTGCCGGCTAACGTTTCATCATTCCGCATTACTTCGGCGATCATTCCGCGCTGTCGGTCCGAGAGGTCGGATTCCGTCCGGTTTAATAGCAGCGCCGCTTCGTAAGCGACTCGTTCGATGGTCGCGGCATACCGGATAACGGTTAAGAACGACACACGCTTTATTGAATTAAGATCATCTCTCAAAACAGCCGGGTTACCGAACAGAATGGCCGGCGGAGCTTTGGAGCCGAAGCGATCCTGAAGAGCGTCGATCAACTCGAGAGCCTCTACGCTCCATTCGGAAAAATCAATAACACACGCCGCGATGCGCTCTCGCTGAGCAATACTAAGCGTTTGCGCGGCATCATCCGCTTCGAGGATTTCTACACCGCTCCCTTCCACCGCTCGGAGAAGCAGATTCCGGCGAAGCGCATCCGGGCTGACCAGCAATATCCTTTTGACGCTAGGGCGCATCGATTCCTGGAGATCGGAAAATACGTCCAATAGGGAGCGTTTCGCCGTACTCTTTTCGAGATAGGTTATGGCTCCGAGCGCGAGGGCAATCCGCCAGTTCTCATCTCCGGTAATCACGTGAACGGGAATGTGGCGCGTCGCCGGGTCGTGCTTCAGGCGATCCAGAATGGTCCAGCCGCCGATGTCGGGCAGGTGCATGTCGAGCGTGATTGCGCCGGGGCTGAATTCACGCGCAAGAAGTAAAGCCGTCGATCCGTTCAGCGCGACTAAAGCCTTCAGTCCCCGATCGTGCGCCAGATCGAGAAGGATGCGGGCAAAAGTCACGTCGTCTTCGATAATTAACAACGATGGATCGCCTGGATCGACCGAGGCGCGATCGTCCTCAAGAACCAAATCGTCGACCAGTTCCGAACTAGCCTCCATCCCATCAGTCCTCAGCAGGCGGCCGTTGCCGGGAGAGCGTTCCAAGAAACGAGCGGAGGAAGCGGAGTTTAGAAGCGGCACGGATAGCTCCGGCGGCTCGGCCCGCAAAGAACCGGAGCCCGGGGTGTAGATCTGCGGCAAGTAGAGCGTAAATGTGCTCCCGGCCCCCGGCGTGCTTTGTAACCGGATCTCGCCGCCGAGCAAATGAGCGAGTTCTCTACTGATTGACAATCCCAAGCCCGTGCCGCCATACTTCCGGCTTGTCGTGCCGTCGGCCTGCTGGAAGGCTTCGAAGATGATCCGCTGCTTATTCTCGGCGATGCCGATTCCGGTATCGGTTACCGAGATGGCAATCACCCGCTTGGCGCGGTTCAGGACCGAATGGCCCGTGGTCCAACCTTTCGCAGCCTGCTCGAACTTCAGTTTGACGCCGCCCTTCGCGGTAAATTTCAGAGCATTGGATAGCAGGTTTTTGAGGACCTGCTGCAGCCGTTTCGCATCCGTGTGGAGCGTCTCGGAGGCGAGACCCGCATCGATCTCGATAGAAATGTCAAGCCCCTTACCCTCGGCAACGTGCCGGAACGTGCGCAAACAATAGTCTCTGAGATCCGTAAACCGGACGTTGCCGATCTCGACGTCCATTTTCCCAGACTCGATCTTACTCAGGTCAAGGATATCGTTGATAAGCGCCAGTAACTCGGTACCGGAACTATGAATAGTCTCGGCGTATTTCACCTGCTTCGGCGACAGATTCTTCTCAACGTTCTCGGCCAGCATTTGAGCGAGCAGAAGAAGATTGTTCAGCGGCGTCCGAAGTTCGTGGCTCATGTTCGCTAAGAACTCGGATTTGTATTTCGACGTTAGCGCAAGCTGCTCCGCTTTGTCTTCGAGCGCCGCTTTGGCCTGTTCAATCTCTTGATTCTTGGCTTCGACTTCCGTCTTTTGCTCGGCTAAGAGCTGGGCTTTTTCCTCAAGTTCCGCATTGGTTTTTTGCAACTGCTCGGCAAGCGCCTGGCTTTGTTTCAGCAGCTCTTCCGTCCGCATGGTGGCGGCAATGGTGTTGAGCACAATACCCAGGCTCTGCGTAAGCTGATCGAGAAACGCGAGATGAATTTCGTTGAAATGACTAAATGAAGCAAGCTCCAGAACGGCCTTGGCCTGCCCTTCAAAGAGCACCGGCAGGACGATGATATTCAACGGAGTGGATTTGCCAAGACTGGAACCAATCTTGATGTAATCATTCGGAACATTGGTGACGAGAATGCGCCGCTTTTCCTGAGCGCACTGCCCTACCAAACCCTGCCCCAAGCGAAATTGAAGCGGCACATGCTCGGAGGCGCTCGCTGCGTAGGCCGCCAGACGATTCAAAGCCGCCCCGTCCTCCGCGGAGTCCGCAACGTAAACCGTACCCTGTTGCGCCTCGACCAGTGGAGTCAATTCCGACAGCAGCAGTTTTGATACGGCAGTCAGGTCGCGTTGCCCCTGCATCATTCCCGTGAACTTCGCAAGATTTGTTTTCAGCCAGTCCTGATCTTTGTTTTGACGAGTCGTCCGCGCTAAGGTTCCGATCATTTCGTTGATGTTGTCCTTCAGCGCCGCGACTTCTCCCAGCGCTTCCACTGAAATGCTTCGCGTCAAATCGCCGCTGGTTACGGCATTCGCGACGTCGGCAATCGCGCGCACTTGTGTCGTCAAGTTGGCCGCGAGCTGATTCACATTGTCCGTCAGATCGCGCCAGATGCCGGCAGCGCCAGGCACACGCGCCTGGCCTCCCAACTTTCCCTCCACGCCGACCTCGCGGGCCACGGTCGTTACTTGATCCGCGAACGTCGCGAGAGTATCGATCATGTTATTGATGGTGTCGGCAAGTTCCGCGATCTCGCCTTTCGTTTCGAGGACCAGCTTGCGTTTCAGGTCTCCGTTCGCCACGGCAGTGACGACTTTCGCAATGCCGCGAACCTGCGTCGTCAGATTAGCCGCCATCGAGTTGACGTTATCCGTCAAATCTTTCCATGTACCCGCCACACCCTTCACGTCGGCCTGACCGCCTAACTCGCCCTCTGTACCGACCTCTCGGGCCACGCGCGTCACTTCCGAGGCAAAGCTATTGAGCTGGTCGACCATCGTATTGATCGTGTTCTTCAACTCGAGAATTTCACCCTCGACGTTTACCGTAATTTTTCGAGACAGATTGCCGTTCGCCACGGCCGTGGTCACCTGCGCGATGTTACGGACCTGGCTGGTCAGGTTTCCAGCCATGAAGTTCACGCTATCCGTCAAGTCTTTCCATGTGCCGGCTACGCCGGGCACATACGCCTGACCACCGAGCTTGCCTTCGGTTCCGACTTCGCGAGCCACGCGCGTCACTTCCGAAGCAAAGCTATTAAGCTGATCGACCATCGTATTGATCGTGTTCTTCAGCTCCAGAATCTCCCCGCGAACATCGACCGTAATCTTACGGCCCAAATCGCCCTTGGCCACCGCCGTCGTCACTTCGGCGATATTGCGCACTTGATTGGTCAGGTTGCTGGCCATGGAATTGACGCTCTCGGTAAGATCCTTCCAGGTGCCCGCGCCGCCCTTCACGTCGGCTTGGCCGCCGAGCTTTCCTTCCGTACCGACCTCTCGCGCAACTCGAGTCACTTCAGACGCAAACGAACCGAGCTGATCGACCATAGTATTGATCGTGTTCTTCAGCTCCAGGATTTCACCGCGAACATCAACGGTAATCTTGCGCGACAAATCGCCATTCGCAACCGCCGTGGTCACTTGAGCGATGTTGCGCACCTGAGCGGTCAGATTGCCGGCCATCGAATTCACGGAATCCGTCAAATCCTTCCACGTGCCGGCGACGCCGCGTACATCGGCCTGACCGCCCAGCTTGCCTTCGGTGCCAACCTCTCGCGCCACGCGGGTCACTTCCGAGGCAAACGATCCGAGCTGATCGACCATGGTGTTGATTGTATTTTTGAGCTCTGAAATTTCGCCGCGAGCGTCGACCGTAATCTTGCGCCCCAAATCGCCCTTCGCCACGGCTGTTGTCACCTCGGCGATATTTCGGACCTGATTGGTCAGGTTGCTCGCCATGGAGTTCACGCTCTCCGTAAGATCCTTCCAGACACCACCCACGCCTTTGACGTCCGCCTGACCACCCAGTTGGCCCTCTGTGCCAACTTCACGCGCCACGCGCGTCACTTCGCGGCCGAAGGCGTTCAACTGATCCACCATGGTGTTGATGGTGATCTTCAGCTCCAGAATTTCGCCCATCACGTCCACGGTGATCTTGCGGGACAAATCGCCGTTAGCCACGGCGGTTGTCACTTCGGCGATATTGCGGACCTGGCTGGTCAGGTTGCCGGCCATCGAATTAACACTTTCCGTGAGATCTCTCCAGACGCCGCCCACGCCGCGCACTTCGGCTTGACCGCCTAGCTTGCCTTCTTTACCCACTTCGCGCGCTACACGTGTCACCTCCGATCCGAAACTGTTGAGCTGATCGACCATTGTATTGATCGTGTTCTTCAGCTCCTGAATTTCACCGCGCGCGTCAACTGTGATTTTGGTCGAGAGATCTCCGCGGGCCACAGCTGTAGTGACCTGCGCGATATTCCGGACCTGCGCCGTGAGATTGCCGGCCATCGAATTGACGCTATCTGTCAGATCCTTCCAGACGCCGCCCACTCCACGCACCTGAGCCTGGCCGCCAAGTTTGCCCTCAGTGCCTACTTCACGAGCGACACGCGTGACTTCCGATCCAAAACTGTTGAGCTGATCCACCATGGTGTTGATAGTGTTCTTCAGCTCCTGAATCTCGCCGCGTGCATCAACCGTGATCTTCGTGGAAAGATCGCCCCGCGCGACGGCTGTAGTCACTTGCGCGATGTTTCGGACCTGCGCCGTGAGATTGCCGGCCATTGAATTGACGCTATCGGTCAGATCCTTCCAGACGCCGCCCACTCCACGCACCTGAGCCTGGCCGCCGAGTTTGCCCTCAGTGCCTACTTCACGAGCGACACGCGTGACTTCGGAGGCAAAACTGTTGAGCTGTTCGACCATCGTATTGACAACGCGCGCAGTATGGAGGAATTCGCCGCGTAGCGGCCGCCCATCCGCATCCAGCGACATCGTTTGCGACAGATCGCCCTTCGCGACGGCGCCAATGACCCTCGAAACCTCAGTGGAGGGTTGGACCAGGTCGATGATTAATCCATTGACGGCTTCGGCGCAATCCGCCCAACCGCCCGAAACATCGCCGAGCGACGCGCGATGCGTGATCTTCCCTTCTTTGCCAACCGAGTGGTTGATCCGCTGAAGCTCGCCGGCCATGCGCGCGTTCAGCTTGAAGATCTCGTTCAACGTATCGTTGATCTTGCCTTTGATACCCGTTTCGCCAACCGGCAGCCGGGCTGAGAAATCACCTTCCCTGAGCGCCGTCAAGGCATTCAATAGGATGCCGGCATCGATTGCTTCAGTGGATGGATTGCGCAAGCTCATAGGTGACTCCTAACTTCACTGGATGCAAGCCGCCATCACCCTGCACATGGCATGAAGGCCGATCCACGGGACGTGCCTACGACGAACACATCCGCCGTTTTTCTGTACCGCGGGCAGCAGCGGCGGCGCCACGAGACTATTTGCCGCACAGGATCTCGTGCTGCATACAGTCAATTTACTATTGTTGCGCGCCGCATGAGCGGATCCGCGCTTTGGTGGAACGCCTTTGCCCCAAAGAGGTTGTCCGGAATTCGGAAGAACCAGGTCCTACAATTCAGAATGAGCTGTGTTTCAGAATTTTTACTGAGCTGAATTGAAATCCGATGACGCGAATCTATTTCAACGCCGCTTTGGCGGCCTCTCTCTGTTGCGGGTTCGTTTTCGCGGCCGAGCACGCGCAAATCCCCAATGGGCCCGGGAAACCGGTATTCGAGCGAATGTGCAGCCGCTGTCACGAACTTTCCGTGGTCACCTCCTTGAGGCGCACTCAACCGGAGTGGCAGGCAACAGTAAATGACATGGTGCGCAGAGGCGCGTCCGGCTCAGATGAAGACATCCAAGCCGTGGTTGCCTACTTGACCGCGCACTTCGGGAGAACCGCGCCGGTAGGGGAGCGGACGTCGCAGCCACGCCGCGTTATCGTGGTAGACCCCACGGCAAAGCAGATTCCGGGCAACACCGATTGGAGCATGTTCGGCCATGATCCCGGCGCAATGCGCTATTCGCCGCTCGCGCTAATTACAACCGCCAACGTCAAGCAACTTGCACGAGTGTGGACCTATCACACCGGCGAGCCTGGCGGCGTATTCCAAATGACTCCCCTGGTCGTGAATGGAACAATGTACATCACGACGCCGAGCCAGAAAGTCGTTGCGCTGGAGCCGGAAACCGGGCGCGCGCTATGGTCATACGATCCGCACGTGAAACACGGAAGAGGAGGCCGCGGTGTATCATACTGGCCCGGAGACGGAACGATTCCGCCGCGAATTCTTCTACCCACTCTGGATGGGAGGTTGATCGCGCTGAATGCGAAGACCGGCAAACCAGCGGCCGGCTTCGGCGATAACGGCGAACTGAATCTCCGAACCGGCTTTGCCGACAATTATCCGGAAGCCGAGTATTCCGTAACATCGCCGCCCGCAATTTACAAGAATCTCGCGATCTTCGGCCCAGCTTTGCAGGAGGGTCCGAGCCATGGCCCGTCCGGCGATCCGCGCGCGATCGATATCCGAACCGGCAAACTGGTGTGGCGCTTTCACGTGCTGCCGCGGCCCGGCGAACCCGGCGATGACACTTGGGGACCGAACGGCTGGAAAGATCGCTCCGGCCCCAGCACTTGGGGTTTCATAACGGTCGATGTCGCTCGCGGCCTCGTGTTCATTCCAGTAGGCAATCCAGCTGACAGCTTTTACGGAGCGGACCGCAAAGGCAAGAACCTGTATGCCAATTCGGTGGTAGCGCTGGATGCGAATACGGGCAAATTACGCTGGCATTACCAGATGGTTCACCACGATACGTTTGACGACGACATTGCCGCGCCCCCGGCTTTGATCGACGTGGTGCAAAACGGGAAGAGGATTCCCGCCGTTGCGGATGTGACAAAAACCGGGCTGCTTTTCATTTTGGACCGCATGACCGGCAAACCCATTTTCGGCGTGGAGGAGCGTCCGGTCGCCCAGAGCGATGTACCCGGCGAGCAGAGTTGGCCCACTCAACCCTTCCCGTTGAAGCCGCCGCCGCTCGCGCGCAACAGCATCACGGAAAGTGAACTGAGCAAGCTTTCGCCCGAATCCGAGCGATTCTGCAAGGAACTGCTCGCGAAGTATCCGAACCACGGTCCGTACACTCCATACAACCTGGAGGGCTCTAGCGTTTTCCCGAGCGCGATTGGCGGACCCAATTGGGGTGGCGTTTCATTCGATCCTCATCTCGATTACATCTTTGTCAATGTCAGCGATATCGGATCCATTGGACGGATGGCGAAAACACCCGCGGACGCGAAGGCGATCCATGGCGAGCCGCCAATGCCGTATCGCAATGTGAACGGCTATGCGCGGTTCGTCGACCAGAATCACTATCCTTGCAATCAGCCGCCGTGGGGTGAGCTCCTCGCGGTGAATGCCGGCACGGGAGACATTGCTTGGAGATCCACGTTGGGCAGTTTCGAAGAACTCGACGCAAAAGGCATTCCGCAAACCGGAACACCATCATTGGGCGGATCAATTGTGACGGCAGGCGGCCTGGTGTTTATCGGCGCAACCAACGATTTGCGTTTCCGAGCTTTCGATTCGCGTACCGGCAAGCAGTTATGGGTGACAAAGATCGACGCATCGGCAAATACCACGCCTGTGACGTATCTGGGACGTGATGGAAAACAGTACGTCGTCATTGCGGCAGGTGGTTCCGGGCATATTAGCTCCGTGGGGCGCGGCGACGATGTAGCAGATAGCGTGATTGCGTTCGCATTACCGTAGCAAACCTTTGGTGGACAGAGGCCCCGTCTGCGCGCGGCGCCCAGCCGCGTTCTTCAGATCTTACTGAATGATCGAGGAGCAGCCCGAGACATCCGCCGGCAAACCTCCCCTGCTGCAACTCAAGCTAGGAATCCGGAAACCATTTCAGACACGATCGTGCTGGACAGGATGTTGTAGTGTGTAGCGCCGGGCACAATGCCGAGTCGGGCCTGCGAACGCAATGAGCCATCCAGCCCGGCATCACGCTGTCCTCCGCCAAGCGCCTTATAAAACGCCACGATGTGTTCCGGCCGGACCGAATCGGAATCGGCAAAGACGAGCATTGTTGGAGATTTGATCTGCTTTATGGCCTCGGACCAGTCGAAGTCTCGAGACTCCATTTCTGCGATTTTGCGGAGGAGCGATTCCCAGTTAACCTCAGGGTACATTTGGCCGAGCGGCGATCCCTTGATATTTGGCGCAATCTGCGACGCATGCGCGTTCATCTGATCGAAGGCCGCGTTCACTTCGGGAAAGGATCCATCGTGTTTCATGGCTGCTGAAATGACCACCAGACGATTGACAACCGCAGGGTGCCGGATGATTGTCTGCAGTGCAACGCCACCGCCCAAGGAATAACCCAACACATCGGCTTTGGATATTTTCAGATATGCGAGCAGGGCAGCTATATCGTCTGCCATGAACTCGAATCGGAGCGCTCGATTTATATCTTTCGTGTGTCCATGTCCTTGCAAGTGAACAGCCAGTACCTTTCTTGTCTTGGCCAGTTCCGGCAAGACCTGGCCAAACACTTCGCTCGCTGAAACGCCCCCGTGGAGCAAAATGATTGGCTGTCCTTCGCCGTGGACCTCGTAATACA